>JAOAQX010000010.1 GCA_025210805.1 Flavobacteriales bacterium | reverse complement strand
TGGTATTGGTTAATAAATTTCCTGCGTTATCTCGAATAGCACATTGATAACTAAACATATCTGGACTTTGAGCATATATCGTGCTACCCAAAACCAACATCAGTATTAATAAATAGTTTTTCATGGTTTTTATTGTTTTTTGGACAGTGAGGAAAGAAAGAACTCAAAAAAATGGTAGTCTAACCCCTTTACTATCCGCTCATAATAATTTATTTTAACAATAATACGTCATTTTGATCATAATTTTGTCTTTCTAGGAGCGATCGATGGCAATTTTCTACGAAGTAAGTGGTTAAAAATTTTAATATAATTGACCTTTGTATTGTTTTTTCATTTCTACGATAGGGCAAAATACATCGGAAATTTACATTCTTTTCGCTTGCAAGAAATTGAACCAAGCTCGAAAGAACATTTCGAGTTACAGCTCACATATCAAATTGTATAGCATGTTTGCTGTGTATATATTAATGAATCAACGTCGTTCCAACTGCAAAATTCTATGTCTTGTCGGTTGCTTTCAAATCTAAGTTATTACATTCCAATAAATATGGATAAATTTGGTGATAAATGATTAATAACAAACTTGATGAAACTGTATAATTACATTTTGAATTTCATTCTTGCCTGGTACTTTCTTACTGCATATTCAATACAGGCCCAAGAAATACTAAGCTATGATTCTTTATATCGATTAAAAACAGAAAATATCGGTAATATAATAGTTGATCACCATTACGACAAGAATGGAAACGAAACAACTTACTCAGTGGGAGGGGTAACGAATATTCAAGATGTAGTCATAACAGAAATTATGTCAGATCCTTCCGGAGATGATGATTTAAAGTGGCAGTGGATAGAGGTTTATAATAAATCCAGTGACTCTATCGATCTATCGGGCTTTTTACTCTCTACATGTAGTGGAAAAGATTTTTATGGAGGTAATATTTTGAAAGGTATTATTCATCCAGTGTCTTCTGTTATTCTTTTCAATGCTGACTCGATGCAGCAAACTCAATTTGATTCTGTATGGAATAACACAATACCATCCATTGCGGTTTCACCTTGGCCAGGTGTTTCCCAAATAGATACAGTTGCTCTTTGGCGATATTATGAAGATTATCAAAAGAATGACCTAAACCATGCACTTTCTTATGTTCCTGTTGGAATTTCAGGTTTTCCCATGTTCAATAATCAATCTTCATTCTATTTATCGAATATAGATTCGTCGGAGATTTCACCAAATAATTGGTCGTTAAGTTTAATTTGCGATAGCACACCTGTTCATAAATCACTATATAGCAAGGAAACTTTTGGAAATATCGGTTTAGACATTGGTTCTCCTAACCCTTCATTTATCATTGCAAACCCAAGCGTTGAACTAAATGCTGAACCAACGGTTTGTGAACAAGATACCATTGTTTTTTTTGCGGATGTTCAATATGCTGGGAGTAACCCAGAATTTCAATGGCTTCTTCCAACTGGAAATTGGATCACAACCTCTGTTCCTGTATTAAAAATTCCTGTATTACAATATTCAACCGCACCCCAAATAGTTTTAGTAAAGATGATTTCTAATCACGTGTGTGTTTCTGTTGATACAGTGTTTTCAGCTCCAAAAAGCTATATGATTTATCCAAAACATGAATTTTATTTTTCTTATTCGATTTGTCAAGGAGATAGCTTCGAACTTGCAAATGGAGATTATATTTATACAACTGGTACCTATACTACAAAGCTATTAAATGAGCAAGGGTGTGATTCAGTTATTCATGAATTCATAGATGTGTTACCGTTAAACCATATTCACGTATATTCCAATATTTGTCAGGGAGAGAGTTATCAAAGACCACTTGGAGATATTGAAACCAGTTCAGGTACTTATTTTGATACCTTACAAAGTCAAAACACATGTGATTCTTTAATTGTAGAGACAATATTAACCGTGTACCAAACCCAATTTACTTTAGTTGATACGCATATTTGTTCTACTGATAGTTTTCAATTAGCTTCTGGTGGAAGTTATACAAATTCTGGAATTTATACAGATAGCTTGTTGAATTCGCAAGGTTGTGATTCTGTCGTGATTTATGATCTAAGCGTTTATCCTGTTTATCATAACTACCTAAGTGCAAGCATTTGTGATAATCAATTTTATATTTTACCTAATGGAGATACTGCTATAGCTTCCGGGATTTACACAAATACCTTTGAAACCAGTGAGGGGTGTGATAGCCTTATTGAAATAAATCTTACTGTATTCCCAACTTATTATAGCACTTTCTTTGATACAATTTGTCAAGGAAATACTTATGTACTACCAAATGGTAATACTGTGTCAGCAACAGGAACTTATACCTCTAATTTAAACAGTATCAATATATGTGACTCTATAATTATCACTAATTTAGAAGTTCTTCCAGAATACAATTATAGTCAATCTATTGAAATTTGTTTAGGTGACACCTTTATAAGCCCTGCAGGTCAATTGATTACCCAAAGTGGTGTTTGGATAGATACTCTGGAAACGTCAATTGGTTCATGCGATTCCATTTGGACAAATTACGTTGTTGTTAACGACACTTTTTACTCAAACTTTAGTGTTGAAATTTGTCAAGGTGAGGATTACTTATTGCCGAATGGAGTATCTGTTTCAAACTCAGGTGAGTATATTAATTCATTTTCAAGTATTCACAATTGTGATAGTACGATTGTCGTTCAGTTGATAGTTCATCCTGCCTATGAATATATTGTAACGGATACCCTATGTCATGGTGAAGTTTATATACGTCCCAATGGAATACCTGTATCCAATACTGGTATTTACTATGATACTTTGCTTACTGTAGATAATTGTGACTCTATAATAATCAGTGATATACTTGTGAACCCTACTTTTATGTTCTCTGAAACTATAGAAATTTGTGATGACCAAATGTATATTTTACATTCAGGTGATACTGTTTCTACAAGTGGTTTATATATAGATACATTTTCTACAACAAATAGTTGTGACTCTATCTATATTCAAGAAATTAGTGTATTCCCAACATATTCTTATTCTCTGTTTGATACAATATGTCAAGGTGATAATTTTTTATTGCCAGATTCAACACAGGTTGCTCAACCTGGTATCTATACAAGTGTTTTATCTACGAAACAGGGTTGTGATTCAATTATTAACACTTTTTTACATGTAAAACCTATTTCGACCTTCAGTCAGGTATATTATGTCTGTCAAGGAGATAGTGTTGTATTACCTAATGGAAATTGGACTGGACAAGCTGGAATCTACATTGATACTCTTGAAAACCACTTTTTATGTGATTCTATAATTGAGACAGAGATTATTATTGAGTTTGAAAAATTTTCCTCACAAAAAGTAAATCTTTGTCACGACCAAGTTTATACGCTAATTTCAGGTGAAATTGTTTCCCAAACTGGTTTATATATTGATACAACAACTACATTTTTGGGCTGCGACAGTATAGTTCATATAGCTATTACGAAATATGATGTAAAAAGAAAAGATACAACCGTATATTTATGTGGAAATGAAACCTTCCTAAGTGTTAAAGGGCAAGTTTTATCTGAGTCTGGGTTCTATTCTGATACTGTGTTTTATTCAAATATGTGCGAAAAAGAGATTTATAATTACGAGATAAATGCTGAAACAATAGATTCTGTTCTTGTTATTACTAACAACAAGATAGAAGCTACTCAAGACGCTGATTCCTATCAATGGATATCATGTGCAGATAGCTCTGTCATTATAGAGGAGACTGGGTCAACATTTTACCCTAATGAAAATGGGAGTTATTCTGTAATAATTATTAAAGGTCATTGCTCAATTACAACAAGTTGTAAAACCATGTTCGTTGAAAATTTCTTTGATACAGGTTTGATTTACTACAAAAATCCTGTTAAGGATTATTTGACAATTGAATTGGGAAAGGTATTTCCGATTATAGAAATGACGTGCTCTTCAAATCAAGGTAGGTTGATGAGAGAGGCAATAGAATATAATCAGCACACGGTAGAGTTTGATTTTCAAGGTTTACCTCCTGGTTTGTACTTATTGGAAGTCAAATCTGGAAATTACATGGAGGTCCTAAAAATTATTAAGGAATAATTCAATAAGAACTTTCATTCTTTAATAAGCATTCATCTGTAGTAAATTTGAATCTAAAAGATTGAAGACGTAATTTTATTACAAAAAAAGACTGTCCAATCACAGACAGTCTCTTATGAAATCTTATTCACTTTTAAGTTTTTACAAATGGGTTTAAATCCTTATCCCTTAGAAACTTTCGTTTCTTTGGGAGTTTTGGAATTTACCGGTCTCCCGTTCAGCGAAATCACATCATCTTTAGAACTTTTCGGGTCTTTTCCTTTTGTTCTAATGAGTTTCTGAGAATTGAACAGTGAACGACACTTGATATTAAAATCGGTATAAGAAATATGCTCAGCATCTTTTCCTTTACTTTTAAGATACGCTTCATACCACTGCTGATTACTCATTTTGTAATCTTTATGCTCAAGAATCAATTCAAAAGCTGTCTTGGCAACACCATTGAGCTCTTTCCTTGAAAAAGAAACATCAAGATTCAAATCTAAAGACTCCACTCGTTCTTTTTGTGAGTCATCAAGGTATTTCAAGAGTACAAGCATATCATTTTTACCTAAGCGAAGTCGTTCTTGAATACGCCGCTTTTCCTCTTTCGATTTAGAGATGTTTACTTCTACTTCCGATAGAAGTTTTTGATCACTTTGGATAGCATCAATAAGGCTATCAATCATACTATTTTCTTTCATAGCGTTTAAGGGTTTATTGAGTTATACAAGAATCTTGGTGCATATATCCAAGATCTTCAAATGAAACATACTGTTGCTCACTGCAGAGGATGATATGGTCGATAATTCGAATTCCAAGCAATGATCCTATATAAAGGAATTTTTGAGTCAGCTTCTTATCTTCTTTAGAAACTTTTTGAATTCCAGAAGGATGATTATGAGCCAACAGCATAGCTGTAGCTCCTGTCTTCAGAGCCATTCCAAAGGCGATACGCATATCGGGATTACAATAATCCAAACCACCAATACATAACTGATGGTATCCAATGACTTGTAAATTGCTTTTAAGAAAAACAATATAAAAGGCTTCTTGAAGATAGAGCGTATCTACATCCCAAATCATTTTGAGATATTCAAAACAGCTATCAGCTTGGTTGAGTATTGGCGCTTGAGTTTCTTCTTCAGGTGGCTCAAACCGTAAATGAATCCTGCGGGGCAGGTGGGTATTTTTTTTCATGATATAGTTTTTTTTGAGGGTTCAACTTAAAGCTCTAAGCTCTTGGTAAATTTTCAGTTGCTCTTCTGTGAATTCTTGCTCCTGGATAAGTTCATTGCGTTTTTCTTGAGCCGTACTTAGGTGGTCAAACCAACGAATGATTCTAAGAACTCCTGTTTTGGAATATACCTCAAAGAGACCATGAGCTCGTATAGCCAGACCTGCTTTTACAAGTTGATTGTGGAAATTGGAATAATCATAATCATCCCAATCTGCTATTTCTTTATGGCACAAATAATTTCCATAGATACTTAGGTGAGAAAACAAAGTCTGTACTTCAGATAGTTTTGGATTGTCCAAACGCTCCTGAAGGTTTTCCAGATCGTGTAGTAGAAACAATATAATTTCTGAATCTTTCAAAATCGTCTTTTTAGTTCTTGTGGGATACAGATATTGTATAATCTCTTCACTTTCTTTTTGGGTTAAGAAATTCTTAGCAAGAGTCGATGCCTCTTCTTGTTTTTCCTCCAGCTCCAAACGGTATTGCTCAAGAAAAAAACGCATCAATTGAAATCGAAATAATCGGTTCATAGTTTTTAAGTTTTTGGATTGGTATTCAGTTTATATATCGAGTGGATAGTTGGCTGTAAGAACTTCAACCTTTCTATCTCGTTTTTTTCCGTCTTGAGATTTCTGAGCAGAAAGAGGCTTTCCAAATGAAATGGAATGCCAACCATTCTTTTTAATAAATTCAGAAAGAATCTCACTTGGATAGGAAGACAAAAGGAATTTTCCTTTGACTTTTGAAAGACATTCCAAAAGATTGGTATAGTCTGACTCTGTGTAACCCCCATAATGTCCCTGATTAGAATCTATATATGGAGGATCGACATAGTGAAAAGAATCTAAAGTATCTCTACTCTCAATAACATTGATAGCATCATTTGATTCAATCTGAGCACGTTTTAAACGAAGTGCAACATCAAAAGAAAAATTCATCTTTTTATTGAGAAATGTCTTCACTCGTTTTCCATACTTATCGTAGCCCCAAGATCCTATCTTACAAGAGAAGCCCATATTGGTGGCGATATAGAATGCCCAAGCCTGTTGTAGTTTATCAAACAAATGCGGCATTCTATAAATTGTATGAGCCACGATATAGGAAGCTCGAGAGAAAAGGGTAGATTCAATTTTGGTAACCAAACCCTTAAAATCCGTTTTAAGAACTTGATAAAAATTAACCACCATATTGTTGGTGTCGTTAATGGTTTCAGATGGAACGGGTTTCTTAGCAAAGAACACAGCACCACCACCGAAAAAACTTTCGGTATAGATTTTATGCTCAGGAATTCTTGGCAAGATTTCCTTGAGCATATTTTGTTTTCCTCCGTAATAGGAAATTGGAGTCTTGGGCATAGCAATTAAAAAAGATTAAACGAGTAATAAAGAACTGGTTTAATCTTAGTTTCTCAGAAAGGAGAAATATTCCAATACTACACTTTTGGACACCTTGTTAAAAAGGGTAATCGGATTGAATTCTTTGGGAAATATCGCTGTATAGAACAGTACAAGCAGAGAAACCACGAGAGGATTTTCCATCAATAAAAAGTCTGATATAGATTTCATAATTGGAAAGATTGATAAAATCACTGGCTTTAAACACAGGATGAAACTCCTTTGCAAAATATTGAGCATCCTTATATCCCACTCGAAAAACAATCAAGCTCCCAACATTTCCCAAAATAATATCTCGAAGATCTACTGATAACATCGATAAACTTTGAGCTGAAAGTACAATTCCCATATTGAATTTTCGAAGTTCAGAAAGCATGGCTTCAATACTGTTTCCATGAACATAATTTGGATATTCATCTAAATACAATATAAAAGGTTTTCGTGCATGGAGAGGAATCTTCGACCTTGAAAAGCCAGCCGAAAGCACCGCATTTAAAAACAAAGAAGCCAATAGCAAGGCCGAATCATTTCCTATTTCTCCTTTGGGAATCCGAAGAATAATGGTTTTATTTTCTTCAATAAACTTTTGTAAATCGAAGATTTTATGATTAAGAATAAGAAGCTTTCGAATAGAAGGATGAGCCAAGAAGGCTCCTATCTTGTTATAAATCGGCATCAAGTCCATACCTTTATATTTCGGGAATTCATTTTTCCAAAAGTCTAAAAGTTCTTTTGAGTGAACATGTTCTAGACATTCAAATCGAAATTCTTTTTGATGAAGAATTCGGTAGACATCAGCAAAGTTACTTGTAGGCTGATCGATAAGGGTAAGAAGAATATTTCTTAAGATATGCTCCATTTTTGCTCCCCAAGCCGCTTTCCAAAGCTTTTTAAAGGTATCAATAATATTAGAAACCATCAGCGAACGCCTTTCAACATCCACATGAGCAAGGGGGTTAAAATACCAAGGTTGATTCGGGTCTGCCATATCTAAAATAACAATATTTGATTTCGATTTTTCATCGGCTTTTGAAAGAATATTCCTTGATAAATCACCATGGACATCAACAATGAATTGACCTCGCCCATAGAGCACATCTTGCATAATCATAGTTTCCAAAAGGGTTGTTTTCCCAGCACCTGTTTTTCCAAAAAGAGCCATGTGGAACAATCGATCTTTTTGTTTAATCCCAAAAAGTTTGTGATGATTCCTAAAGTTCGTTCGAGCAAAATAATTGATTTGTGGATTTAGAGGTAACCGCATAGGGTCACAGTTTAGCTCTTGGGGGATGGAAAGCTATACCGCAGGTTTGGACAGATGGATTAATAAAGTTCCTTTTTTTAGGTTCGAACTAACTTAAGTTCGGCCAGCATGACTGAACTTAGGTGTTCAAAATCTCTAAATGAGCCTTGTAAAATAAGGCTCTTTTTAGGTTCGAACCCATGCTTTTTTAGGGTATAGAGACGATTCCACTCATCAAGTAGTGTTCCAATGAAATCCCTTGAAAAATAAAGCTCATTGTTCAAAATATTTAGGTTCGAACCTAAATCAGCTAAAAGCTCTTTTTTCTGTGTTTTTGATCCATTTTTAAAGATCTCTACGCAGGTATTTCTCCATGATAGTTTTGTTTCGACTTCATTTTTCCAATTTAGGGAGTGAAAATTCATTTGCTCAAGTTCTCGTTGATTATCTTGGAGTTGCTGATCAACTTTAACTCGGAGAATTTTAAGTTCATCAGCGGTTATTTCTCCATTAAGACGAAGCTCTACTAGGGATTCTTTTTTCTTCTGCAACTCCGTTTTTCGTTTTTCTAAAACCCTCTTAACTTCTCTATCTTCTTCCTTATTTTGTTCTACATGATTGTCTATATATTCAGAGGCTAACTCTACAAAGTCTTTATCTAGATGTATTTCTTGTAAACGATTTAGAATAATGGATTGCAGTTTAGTTTCTTCGATATATTTTTGAGAACAGTTTTTCTTTTTTCTTTTGGTGCATCGGTAATATATTTTATCAATACGAGATGGACTTTTCATTTTTTCAATTGAGAGCTTACATTGTGGACAAGCAGACGTTTTGAGACAGGAAAATTTATACTTACAAGTACTGCAAATGATTTGTTTTTTTCTTTCAGCTGTGATGGCTGCCTGACATTCTCCACAAACCAAAGGTCCTCTAAAAGTGAAATCATCTATTTTTGATTGGCTAGGTCTACCTTTATCTTCAGAAAGTCTTAAGGCTTTTTGAAATTCGAGTAAGCTGATCATTCGTTTGTGTTTACCCTCAAATCGTTCTAGATGACCATCAGCCCCTCTCCAGTAGAAATATCCTGCGTAGAACTCATTTTTGAGCATCTGGGCGTAAGTATTTAATGCATAAGGTTGACCTTTTTTATTGGTTAAACCTAAGGCATCTGCTTTTTTCTTAATTCCAGCAATAGAATATCCTTTTTCTAATCTAAGTTTCCAAAGTTTTTTAACAATAGGAAAAGTGTCAGGGTTTGGAATAATTTTCTTAACACTGGATTTATCAGAATTTCTCATATAACCAATCGGAAGAGTGGCAATAGGGTACCACCCATTTTTTGCTTTATTTCTTAGTCCTCGCTTTACATCGCTTCCTAAATCTTTGATATACTGATTCGCCATTCCAAGAGCAATTTGAAGTAGAAGAACATTATCACTAGGTTTATAATCTTCGCTATAACATTGGATATGTTGAATAATATTGTGTTGTAAAAGCCAAGAGATTCGTCCGCTATCCATTGGATTTCTTGAAAGGCGATTGGCTTTCCAAGAAATTATCCCTCTAGCTTCACCATGTTCGATTCGGCTTATCATGGAATTAAATTCTTTTCGTCCAGGAGCTTTTGCAGATTTAGATTCAGAGATAATATCTACAACTTCAAACCCTTTTTGTTGTGCAATTTTTTGACACTCTCGAATTTGATCTTCGATAGATGCAATTTGCTTATCTTCTCTATCGGTCGATTTTCGAGCATAAATAAAATATTTTATGGAATGATTTTGATACATAGTGTTTATTTAAAAACCCAAAAAGGGACAAAGGAATAGAATTTAAACTGCTAGGTGAAAAAACATCCTTTGCCCCTTTTTGGGATAAATATTTTACATTTATAATATTGTCTTCACCTAGCATGACTATTATATACTGTCTTATTTGTTTTGTGAATTAGAAAAACAACACCGAGCATAAATCGTGTCAGTTCAAATGCTTCATGATCAGAAATAGGTCTGTTGTATTTTTTAATATACAACTGCTTAAATCGATGGATGATTTGCTTATTGTGTTGTAATTCACTATCAAACATGGATAATCCTATTTTATCCATCTCAAGTTTATACCGCTATACTGGCAAGATGGTCAAAAGTCCAATTTACCAGTATAGAAATCAAAAGTTCAATTCGATAGGCTTAAAGTATATGAATTATTATACAAGCATACCGAATTATATATTCGATGAGTTTCAACCAAATTTGAAACCCTCAGAACTATCCGTATTATTAGTTATTATTCGACAAACTTTGGGTTATATAGACCGTTCTACAGGAAAACGAAAACGTAGAGATTGGATAGCCATCCGATTGTTTGAAAAGAAAACAGGACTTTCTAACCGAACAATTTCTTTAGCTATTGAAAGGTTAATCTCCATTGGACTAGTTCGAGCATCCAATACTAAAAATGAAGTCTTAGAACATGCTGGGCAGCGGCAATTGGAATCCAAGATATTTTATGAATTAACCTCTGTTAATCCCCATGCAAAAAAGATGAATGTAAGTCAGAAAGCCATCCGAAATATTAAATGGCAGAGCGATCAGCAAAGAATAGATGAAATCATGAGTCGGAAAAAACTACATTCGAAAGTAGAAGAAAACGATAAAAAGCCCTAAAATGGGCTTTTTTGAATGTACAATTTACATGAGAATGCCTATAAATTCTGTTAGATATCAACGACTCATGAGGTTTTGTATTCCAAGTCATGTAGATTTTGTCATGAAACCTATGTAGAATCTACATGCGACAAAAAGAAATTTTACAAAATAAAATGTACAAAAGGATTTTTTCTTTTTTTTGAGATAAATAAAAACGGAGCAATCGATAATTAACATCTATAAACTTTAAAAAGAAAACCCCATAATGCAATTATTCAAAACCTCATTTCAGCTGAAAATAGCCAATATTCAACTTTATGTTTATAAAAAGAAAGACCAAAAAAAAGGAAAGATTTGGGCTAATCTTTCATTAAAATAAAAGCACATTAGAAAGAAGAAAATAGACTTCTGTCCATTTTGCCAGTATTGGAAGCATTTAATGACTTGTTATAATTGAAAAAGACCCTTACAGAACATCATTATTTCTAATCCTGTAGGGTCTTAATCGTTATATGTCACAGACCAATCACTTGCGAAGAATTCGCAAGCAAACGCCCATGAACCTAAAAGATATAGCCCATCTTTTAGGAGGGGTAGATTTATCTTTTTTATCAAAAATTGAAAAAGCCAATAGAATCTGTCCCCCTAATATTTTTATAACATATTCTTGTTTGTTTGGCAAGAATATGGCAGAAATATTTCCTATGCAGTATCATGAAGCTCATTATTTATTGAAAAGTACCATTGCTCAGTTATTAAGTCGATTAAACAAAACAAAATCAACAGATGAGAGTAAGGCAAAATGCGAATTCCTCAAAGCTGCTTTAGTCCGATTAAATAGTGAAAATCTATGAAATCTTCTCTACAAAGAAAACGAATTGTACTGGCATTTTTTCCCAATGCACTTGGCATAGGATATGCTTTTTTTGAAAATCCGCAAGCCCTCATTTACCAAGGGATTATTCGAGTTCGCCCCATATGCAACATAAAATGCAAAAAAGTAATCAAAAAACTTATTGAAGATCTTCAACCTCATATAATCGTTGTAGAAGATGTTTGGGTGAAAGGAGCTCGAAAACGTGCACGAATTCGGAAACTTATTGCCTCTATTCGTAGAGAAGCCTTGAAAAACAACTTAAAGGTTTTTGCTTATTCACGAAAAAATATCAGAGAGGTTTTTTCTAATTTTGAAGCTTTTACCAAGTATGAAATCGCTAAACAAATTGCGAAATGGTTTCCGAAACTTCAGCATAAAATGCCTAAGCCACAGAAACTAGGCGATTCTGAAGCACATAACCAAGGTTTGTTTGATGCGGTGAGTTTAGGGCTGACGCATTATTATCTTGTATAATCAAATTTAGGTAAAGAAAAACACAACCCATGTTTAGTTGTGTTTTTCTTTAGAGATTCTTATTTATTATCAAATTGTATATCTCTGGAAATCTACGTCGAGCATATTCTGGAAGAGTGTCGCAGTATGATTCAAAGTCAAAGTTCCCATTACCTTTAAGCTCCTTCACATGATTGAATTACTTCAAACATAAGGAGAGTATAAAGCATTAGGAATTTTAAGCCCAAAATCTTCTGATTTTCGAACTTTTTTTATCAAAAAACCAAATAATAGCTGTTGTCGAATGTGGATTAAAAGAAAAATTTACTTGTATAAAATATAAAAACCTCACTGAGTGAGGTTTGTTTTTAGAGATATTCTCTTCTTTTGACTTAGTAGTTTAGACGACTGTGCAATTTTCGAAACTAAGCTTCAGAATTAAGAATGACTTTCTTAATTTGAACTTTCTTCCTTCTTGAACAATGAATTTCAATTTTATCGTTGTCAATTTGAAGTACTAAGTTATTTCTCCTATTGATTCCATAAACAAAACTCAAATTGACAATAGTTTGTCTATGTACTCTATAGAATTTTCGGCTGGGTAATATTGATTCCAGCTCGGTTAATGGTGTTTTTGTATAGAATACTCCCGATTGTGTCCTGACCACATAAAAACCTTTCTTGCGCTTTGAAGATTTTATGTATATAATATCACAAACAGGCACCTTAATTAAAATAGTTTCCGCTAACATCTCATCTACTTTGTCTCTTGGGTTAAAGGTATTTATCGATTCAAAGTTTTTTAAGACTAGCAAAACTTCTACAATAGTTTGTTGATAAGCTTTTTTCATTTCCTTCAGTATTAGAAAGTTAGAAATAGGCTAGGCATTAAGATTGATGTCTCTGGTTATATATATGTATCTCTGTGGATTCCTAAATTAAAGCAGATGATACTCAGCTGAATATCAGATTCATCTATCTTTATGGAGACATACTCCTGTTGATCAACACCCTATTCTACCAGACACTCAAAACGAGTGTCTTCTTTTTGTTAAAGAACGTGCCACTAAATTACATAAAAAAATGAATATAAAACCTCTTGAGTTGATTTTTTGACCTTTTAGATTACTAAATACCCACTGGTAGCAAACATATTCACGAACTGAATAGAATAACAAAATTTGTGTAATCATAAATTATGTTATATACCATGAAAAAGAATTTCATTACCATTGACAAGGCTTTCGAGAAAGAGTTGCAAAAAGAATTATTAAGCATCGATCAGAAAGTCTCAACAAAAACCCGTTCAACTTCAGCAATGAAAGGAGGTAAAATTGAATATCTCATTCAATTTATTTTTAGTTTATTCCAAATCACATTATCAAAACTTTACCTCAGTATTCAGTGGGAGAATCAACTTAAAGAGTTTCTTCAGTTGCAATCAACATCAGGTAAAAGAAAACAAGATTTGAAAATCGAACTAGCAACTATAAAAGAAACTGTTCGTAAGCAAATATTGGATAATCGTGATCATGATTTAAGTTATTTAGAACATGTATTTAAACGATGGAATCTAATTAAGATCGTAATCGCATTTTTAACTTTAGGAGAATTAGCATTTAATTATAAGGCATTTCAAGTACTCGCTCCAAATGTTTTTGTAGGTATTATTCTTTCCTTAACACTAGGGGTTTCGCTCGTATTTTTAGCTCACTTTTTGGCAAGTTTTATTAGAAAATTCGCCCAGACATTATGGCAACATGCTCTATATTGGACTTTATCTCTAGGGCTGATGAGCTTAATTTTTTATTTCATTTCTCATTTACGATTGCTTTATATCTCTCAGATGAATGATGGCAGTTTAGAGGTCGGCAATTGGAGTTTTGTCTGCTTAAACCTCATTTATTTTTCCACAGCGATGTTTCTTTCTTATAAAAACAGTCCCACCAGAAATCAAAAGAAAGCTTATTTACAGAGTAAAAAAGATGCTGAAACAGCTTGGAAAAATAAAAATAGAATTTCGGACATCAAAAAAGAATTAAAATCTATTCCGAATGAAGTCATTGAAAAAGAGCAATTGCTGAATCGTCTATTGGTTTATCTAAATGAGCAGGAAAAATTGATACAGGCAAAGTATAATCAGAAAGTGCAAGAAGTCATACTGAATTTTAGTCTTCAAAAAGGGGAATCCGTTAAAACGCCATCCCTCCCAACATTAAATCTAAAGTATCAAAGTTTAAACCTAAACGATTATGTATAGAATGATCATTACCCTAAGCATTCTTCTTTTTGCAGCGGCTTGTACAAAGAAGAAACAAAACAAATTAGACAAAATGGTAATATTAACAGACCACTCTGATGTCATGCCGATTTATCCAAGTATAGGCTGGTTTAAAGCTCTCAAAAAATGGAATCAAACAGGGAAGTCACAAGTGACGTTTGAACGTATTGACGATTTGCCTTTTCATAATAAACAGCAAATTTCATTGGATTTGAAGTCGGGGATGCTCAGTAACGATTTAGAAAATCGTAAACAACTCAAGCATTTTTATCAGCAAGCTGAGCATATTATTAACCAACAGAATAAGACTCAAAAATCCAGCCCGAAATCAGTGATTTTTCCTATCCTCGCTCAGCATTTAAATAACGGAGTATCTGAGGTGCATTTATTTACCGATATGATTGAAAATTCTTTCACAAAACTTAATCGTTTTCAAACGGCTCAGCAGATTATCAAGCATAAAGACCAATTGATATTGGACTATTCAAAAATTCCCATCCAAAAAGGGAATACTCAGGTCTATGTCTATTTCAGTCCAAAAGATTATGAGCAAGGTCTCTACATACAGTCCATTTTAGAAATCTATAAAGCAGTGCTTGAACCTAAAGGCTACAAGATACAAATGGGACAATTTTTTGAAACAACATCTCAAAATACCTCAGCTTTATGAAAACCCTTTTTAGTGCATGCTGGCAGTTTCTACTCTTTTTGTTCAACTGCCTTATGCTCCTGTTTTCTGTTCTTTTAAAAGTTCTCCATGAAGTACTAAGCTTCATTGGAGAACTCCATAAAACCTATCAAAAACATAAAAAATGAAATTAACCATAACAACACTAAGAAAACTTGTTTGGCTTAAACAAAAGTCCAAACAGTTTTTTAACAAAGCGGATGTCTTTTTTGAAGATACAAACGAAGAAATGGCATCGTTGAGTCTTAATCTTTTGGATTCCATGAAAAAACAAAAGCATGAAATTGAAGATGGCTTTGGGGAAATCTCTTCTGTGTTTCGCAGAAAGAATAGAGGATTAACTATCAATGGGTATTTAAATCTAACAAAAGATCAGGATAGAAAAGGGGTTTTAGTGTCAGGAAGTACGGGTTCTGGGAAATCTGTAAAACTTTGTTTACCCATACTATTTAATATAGATAAAGAATCCATGCTTTGTATACACGATCCATCCAAAGAAATTTTCGGATATACTGCAGGGTATTTACAATCCTTAGGGTACTCCATTTTAATTCTTGATTTTGCCAATGCCAATAACTCGTCAAGGTTTAATCCACTTTTTCGATTACAAACCAAAGCTCAGTTTAATGCTTTTGCCTATACCCTAATATCCAATACTGTAAAAGGCAAAATGGACTTTTGGAATTCCAAAGCTGTGTCCATACTCGTTTTTCTTATTGAACTTCAAAAGGGATTACCAAAAGTTTATGATACACTTTATAATCTCTATCATCTGGTGGAAAAATTACAATCCGAAACAGAAAGAGAATCCTTTGATAAATTGGTCGTTGAATTGTCAGAACATAAACCTGAACTTTTTACAACGTATTCATCAATAGTATCCATGTCAGAGAACACCTTGAGTGGCGTTTTATCGACCTTATCAAATGCACTGTCCATTTATGGATTGGATGAAAATCTTGCAAAAATCACTTCACATGACACCCTAGGGGATTTAACCAAAATCCGACAAACAAAAACAGCGGTGTTTGTTCATTCTTCAACCACAAAGATGGAATATTATAGTCCAATTTCTACCATGTTTTTTACTCAATTTTTTGATGCTTTTTTTCAGGAATTACCAACGGAGAAAGATAGAGACACCTATTTTATTTTAGATGAAACACCTGTATTGAAGATCGATAATTTGGATATTATCACAAGTAATATTCGTAAATATAATGGTAGCCTATGTCTGTTTGCACAAAATCCGCATAGCCAGTTTACTACTACATTTTCCAAAGAAAAATCGGACACCATTATTTCAAACTTAAATACACATGTGTATCTAAGTATCGATTTAAAAGAAGCCACGCATTTAGAAAAAGTATTGGGAACTTATACTTATACACCTAAAGAGTCGGAGCAAAAGATTACCCGACCACTAAAAACAAAAACGGAATTAATGGCACTTTCGTCACAAGATAAAGGCATTGTAACCATTACAGGGAAACGACCTTTGCTTTTGAGTTTTACTCCATTTTATAAAATCCCATCCATGGTCAGAAAAAGTAAGATTCCATTTAAAAGAAAGACAAAAGTTAAAAATGGAATATACGATAAATCCTCAAAGATTAAACATCTCAGTATAGAGGACTATTTAGCTGAATGTTTCACTCAAAAACAATCTTCAGATGGTCAAAATTAAATCACAATTCCTACTAGCTTTTCTTATTAAACATGAAGCTTTAGATAATCCTGAAAAGCGTAAAAAATACAAGAAACTCTATCGTAGAGAATATCAGCGTCAGTGGGCGAAACGAAAACGAAAAAGCCTTCACGAATTGCGATTTTATTTGGAAGATAAGCCTTACAAAACCTTAGAGAAGCTCTGTAAACATAATAATATATCACCAAGTTTATTGGCTAAAAGTTTACTACTTGAAAAAGTACATGCAAAAGCTTCTATTCCAAACAGATCTGCACTTACGAATCTGAGTGCTGATTTAGGATTACTCATCAATAAACTGATGAAAACAAATCAATCTTCTCAAAATGAAGTTTTAAGTACGTTGCTTTTTATAGAAGAGCGATTGTTAAACTATTTAAACGATACGGATCATGCCTCTACTTAAAATGCTTTCTCGATCTCGATTGTATGCCTTTGAGAATACCATCAATTACATACAAAACGAGCATAAAACCAAAACACAACAGCAGGAGTTTACTCCTATTCTTCATAACATTCGAGCAAACCCTGATGAAAAAGAAAAAATCATTGATGCTTTTATTGAAAATGAGGCTTACCGAAAGATTACGGAAAATCGGATTTACTGTTTCCATACCATTATTTCCATGAGTGAAAAAGACAAATCATACTGTACTTCAGAAGTGATGACCAGCATTACAGAAAAGTACTTTGATTTAAGAGGAGATGTTCTTGGTTACGCAATTGCACATTTTAATACAGATAGCCCGCATATTCATATTTTAGAATCTGCCACTCGATATCGACAAAACAAATCCAGTTCCTTGAGAAAATCTGAATTAGCAGACTTGAAACTGGAGATGGAAAATTTTGTAACCAAAGAATTAGGTCTTGAACATTCTCATATTGAACATGGAAAAGGTAGACCTTATATCAAGGAGCGAGAAGGAAACTTAATCAAGTATGGTGGCACATCGGTAACACAAACCGTAAAACAGAATATAGAAACAGCATTAAAACAATCCAAATCCCTATCAGAATTTAAAGAGCTACTTCATAATCATGATTTGATCCATTACGAAAGGAGAAGTGATGGAATACCCACGGGAGTCATCTCTTGTTCAGGGAAGAAATACCGATTTAAAACCTTAGACATTCAACTCGAAGATTATTTGGATTTAAACCAATCCAAAGATTTAGAAAAAGAAAATCAGCTTTTAGAAAAACTCAAGAAAATAAGAGAAAACAAACAACAACACTTAAATCGTACCCGATGAAATTTATCAAACACAAACTTTTAGCAAGCTCTCATTCTATGGGAGAATTTTATGACAAATTAGAAAACCTTGGTCTTAACATCTATCATAAAAAGGGGATTCCCCTTGGGATTGAAGACATAGACGGCAAACGTTACTCCTGGCAGAAATTAGCCATTAGAGAAAAAGACTTTGAAATGTTGAATAGTCGACATCATATGAAACAAATTCATCAGCGACTGGATAAGTTGGAAAAACTTCAAAAAATCAGAGAAGAAAAGGAAAATCACTTAGAGCGCTAATATTTCTTAAAATGAGCTAAAAACCAATACACCCTCTTTGAAAACAAGCTGAAATAGAGATACTTTGAATTGTTTCGAGTTTTTTCCCAAAGGGGGGATAAACCTACTATATGAAATACAAAAACATTTTACAAACAGATGATCAACATAGGTTACTCATACAATTTCTAGAGAAAATTGCATTAATTGAATATGAGATCTTTTTGTTGAAATCATAAAACCCACTTGGATTATGGAAAACGTTATTATCTACACAAGAGTAAGCACCGATGAACAAGCACAAAAAGGCTATTCTTTACGAAATCAAAAAAGCACCCTAGAACGTTATTGTCTTAATAATGACCTCACTATTCTGGCTCATTTTGAAGAAGATTTCTCAGCAAAAAATTTTAAAAGACCAGCTTTTTCTCAGCTTTTGAATTTCTCAAAAAATAATAAAAAAAGAATTCACAAAATTCTGTTCACTAAATGGGATCGGTTTTCAAGAAATATTGAAGAAGCTTATAAAATGATTCGAACTTTCAACTCTTATAATATTGAAGTTAGTGCAACAGAGCAGCCTTTAGATTTATCTCAGTCTGATTCAAAGGTCATTTTAGCAATGTATCTTGTTATCCCAGAAGTCGAAAATGATAAGAACAGCGAAAGAACAAAAAGTGCTTTACACAAGGCGAAATTAGAGGGGTGCTTTACAGGACTTGCCCCTAAGGGTTATAAGAATCAACGTGATGAAAATGGTAAATCCACTTTGGCTATTGATCACCATAAAGCACCTTATATTCAACGTGCTTTTGAAATGTATAGCCAAGGCATGTATTCTATTCAAGAAATCAGGCTAATGCTAATTGAAAACAATATCAAAATCTCCAAAAATGGAACGATCTCCATGCTTAAAAATCCGACTTATTTAGGAAAAATTTATATTCACAGAAATAAAGACTATAATGAGCAATTAGTCGAAGGACTTCATCCTGCAATTATTGATCAAGATATCTTTGATAAGGTGCAAAACAACTTTAGTGAGAAAATTAGTATTACGACAAAAGAACCAAAAGAAATAGACAAGGCTCTTCCTCTTCGAGGGCATCTAATTTGTCCTTCTTGTAATAGAAATCTTACAGGATCGAGCTCCAAAGGAAGAACTGGTAACTCTTACTATTATTACCATTGTAATCCACCTTGTAGAGTACGATTTAAAGCCGATGATGTAAATATCTTATTTGAACTCATGCTTGAAGAAATTCAGATTAAGGAAGATATCGCCTCACTCTATAGAAAGATCATTAGAAAAATACATGGTTCCAAAACGAATGATATTAAAATTCAAAAACAAAGTCTAAAAAGGGAACTCAATAAACTCCTTGAAAGACAATCTTCAATGGAGGACAAATTCTTAGATGATCTTATTGATGTGAAAACATATAATAAAGCTAAACTTAGAAACTCTAAACGAATTCAAGAAATCAAAGTATCAATATCTCAGTTAAACTCATTAGATGATAATTTTGCCAATCATTTAAAATCTGGAATTACTTTTATCAAAAATATCAGAAAACTCTACGCTCAAGCAGATATCAAACTAAAAAAATTACTTGTTGGTTCGATATTTCCTGAAAAATTGACTTTTGAAAAAAATCAATATCGAACCAAAAACATCAGTTATTTATTAGAGTGTATAATATTAGAAAACAACGAGTTAAAATATTTGAAAATTGAAAAAACCGCCAAAAATGACGGTTTTTCTAAAAAAGCTCCCCCTCTAGGACTCGAACCTAGGACCCTCTGATTAACAGTCAGATGCTCTAACCAACTGAGCTAAGGAGGAATATTTATTTTTCATTCTCATTCTCTAGGACTGAAGCTTAGGACTCTTCCGATGAATAATCGGAATGCTCTAACCAACTGAGCTAAGGAGGAATGTTTATTTTGTGTTCTCACTCTCTAGGACTGAAGCTTAGGACGCTTCCGATGAATAATCGGAATGCTCTAACCAACTGAGCTAAGGAGGGATTTACTCCTATTTTGAGTAAAAATTTCACTCAAAAAAAGTCTAACATTTCATGTTAAACTTTTATTTTGCTCCCCCTCTAGGACTCGAACCTAGGACCCTCTGATTAACAGTCAGATGCTCTAACCAACTGAGCTAAGGAGGAGTGTTTTCTTTTGCTGTTTCTCAACAAAAGCGATGCAAATATATAGGAATATTTGAATAAAACAATACCTTTGCAGTGAAAAAAAACGAAAAAAAATTACATCAAAATAACATGAATTTATTAGTTGTTGGTTCTGTGGCATTTGACCAAATTGAAACACCATTTGGAAAAACAGACAAAATTTTAGGCGGTGCAGGTACTTATATTGCTTTAGCTTCTTCAAACTTTGTAGAAGGTGCAAATATTGTATCAGTAGTGGGAGAAGATTTCCCTACTGAGCACATCGAAATGCTCAAAAAACATAAAGCAAATGTAGAAGGTTTGCAAATTATTAAAGGTGGGAAGACATTCTTTTGGAGTGGGAAATATCATCTTGATATGAACTCTAGAGACACTTTGATTACCGAACTAAACGTTTTGGGAGAATTTGACCCTATTATTCCAGATAGTTATCAAGGTGCCGAGTATTTAATGCTAGGTAATTTATCTCCTCAGGTTCAAAAATCGGTAATTGATCGTCTTGAAAAACGCCCAAAACTGATTGCTATGGATACCATGAACTTTTGGATGGACATTGCCTGGGATGAACTTTTGGAAACCATTTCTATGGTAGATGTACTTACCATTAATGATGAAGAAGCTCGTCAACTATCAGGTGAGTATAGCCTCGTAAAAGCAGCTAAAAAAATCCTTACTATGGGACCCAAATACCTCATCATAAAGAAAGGGGAGCATGGTGCTTTATTATTCGATAAGGAAATGAATATGTTCTTCTGCCCTGCCCTTCCTCTTGAAGAAGTTTTTGACCCTACAGGTGCTGGAGATACTTTTGCTGGAGGATTTATTTCTTATATGGCAAAGGTAGATGATATCAATTTTGAGAATATGAAAAAGGCGATTGTTTACGGTTCTGCTTTGGCTTCACTAACGGTAGAAAAATTCGGAACAGAAATGTTAGAAAATCTTTCTAAAGAAGCTTTAAATGCTAGAATTAGTGAATTCCAAAAGCTTATTAAAGTTCAAGTGGAATTGATTGATTAACTCTTATATTACATCAAAAAAAAGCCATTTTCATTGCTGAAAATGGCTTTTTTTTTGAATAAATTTTGTTTTAGATCGTCTCCAAAATAGTGTTTAAACTACTAGAAGGACGCATGGCTTTTTCAGCCAATGTATCATTAGGATTATAATATCCTCCAATAGCATTTTTTGATCCTTGAGCATCAATCATTTCTTTTACGATAGTCGCTTCTTTTTCTTCCATCTTCGCTACAATGGGTGCAAATTTTGCTTTTAACTCCGCGTCTTGCTCTTGGTTTGCCAAAGCTTCTGCCCAATACATAGCTAAATAGAAATGAGAACCACGGTTATCTATTCCTCCCAATCTTCTCGTTGGAGATTTATCTTCCAATAAGAATTTTGAATTGGCCTCTCCTAAAGCATTGGCTAGTACGTTTGCTTTTGGGGTGTTATTAGTCTCGGCATAGTGCTCTAAAGAAACTTCTAAAGCTAAAAACTCCCCTAATGAATCCCAACGCAAATAGTTTTCCTCATTGAATTGCTGAACGTGCTTAGGTGCCGATCCTCCTGCTCCTGTTTCAAAAAGCCCTCCTCCATTCATCAATGGAACAATAGAGAGCATTTTTGCCGATGTTCCGAGTTCTAGAATAGGGAACAAATCTGTTAAATAATCTCTAAGAACATTTCCTGTTACCGAAATAGTATCTTCTCCTTTGATGATTCTTTCCAACGAATATGCTGTAGCCTCCACTGGGGCTAAAATTTCTATTGTTAAACCATCGGTATTATGATCTGGAAGGTATTGATTTACTTTTTTGATGATTTCGGCATCGTGAGCTCTGTTTTTGTCTAACCAGAAAACAGCAGGAACTCCTGTAGCTCTTGCACGATTAACTGCTAATTTTACCCAATCTTGAATAGGCAAGTCTTTTACTTGACACATTCTAAAGAGATCCCCTTTTCCTACAGTTTGCTCTATTAAGATTGTCCCTGAAGCATCAATTACTTGAACCGTTCCTGCTTCCTTCATTTGGAATGTTTTGTCATGAGAACCGTATTCTTCTGCTTTTTGAGCCATCAATCCTACATTGGACACTGATCCCATAGTGGTAGGGTCAAATGCTCCATGTTTTTTACAAAAATCGATTGTTGCTTGATAAATTCCAGAATAAGAACGATCTGGAATAATTGCCTTAGTATCTTGTGTTTTCCCTTCAGCATTCCACATTTGTCCCGACGTACGAATCATTGCAGGCATAGAAGCATCAATAATTACATCTGAAGGTACATGAAGATTGGTAATTCCTTTATCTGAATTTACCATTGCTAAAGCTGGACGATTTGCGTATTGAGCTTCAATATCGGCTAAAATCTCTGCTTTTTTATCTACTGGAAGGTCTTCTAATTTTCCGTAGAGATTCCCTATTCCATTATTAGGCTCTACTCCTATTTCTTCAAAAAGTTGGGCATGTTTTTCAAAAACATCTTTATAAAACTCCTCTACAATTGCTCCAAAGATAATTGGATCAGAAACCTTCATCATAGTAGCTTTCATGTGAACAGAGAAAAGAACTCCTTCTTTTTTTGCTTCTTCAATCTGCTGAGCAATAAAAGTTCTCAAATTACTCATACTCATTACTGAAGCATCAATAATTTCTCCCGCTAATAAAGGTGTGGAAACCTTTAGCACTTCTGTGTTTCCTGTGGTAGAAACAAATTGAATTTTTGCATCCGTATCATTGGCTATGGTCAATGATTTTTCAGATCCATAGAAATCACCCTCTGACATAGAAGCCACATGAGACTTAGAGTCTGATGACCAAGCTCCCATTGAGTGTGGATTATTTTTTGCGTAATTTTTTACAGCTTTTGGAGCTCTACGGTCTGAGTTTCCTTCACGAAGAACTGGGTTTACCGCAGAACCTTTTATTTTATCATAACGAGATTTGATCTCTTTTTCTGTATCATTACTTGGCTCATCTGGGTAGCTTGGCAAAGCAAAACCTTGATCCTGCAATTCCTTTATCGCTGCTTTTAGCTGTGGAATAGAAGCTGAAATATTTGGTAATTTAATGATATTGGCCTCTGGAGTTTTTGCCAATGCTCCAAGTTCTGCAAGCGCATCATTTACTTTTTGGTCTTCCTTTAAAAAATCTGGAAATACTGCCAAAATTCTTCCCGCTAAAGAAATATCTCTAGTTTCTATTTCGATTCCTGCAGACTGAGTAAATGCTTTTACAATAGGTAAAAAAGAATAGGTCGCCAAAGCTGGTGCTTCGTCCGTTTTTGTATAAATAATTTTTGCCATGAGCTTGGTTTGAACGTTTTTATTTCTAAAACCACGAATTTACAAAAACTATTTGACAAGCTCTCGAGAAATTGATTGATTAAAAGTTGGATATCTATTGAGAATTTGAATCTGAAAAAAAGGTAATTTTTAATGATCCATATAGGTAGAGGTGATTCCCAAAACTCGAATCGTATGATTGCTTACTATTTGATAAGTTATTCTGAAATTCCTAACGATTAGCCTACGATAAGAATCTCCAATTATTTCGTCAATCTGATATTGTTCTGGATATTTAATTCCTTCCACATGGGATACAATGTCATTAATTACGCTCAAGGCATTCTGTTTTGATTTTGTATAATTAAGTAAATCAGCGTAAATCACCTCTAATTCGACCTTAGCATCATCAGACCAAATGATTTCAGTTACCAATTTGAAATATACTTTTTTAAGTCATCATGATGAGTGAAGCTCCCTTCTTCAATAGATTTTTCAGCCTTTAGAATTTTATTGTAATATTCTTTCTCCGTTAAAGGCTTACCCGACACAGTATAGGCAATAATTTCAGTATTGGATTCGCTTTCCATTATAGCACTAAACTTTTCTATAACAGATTCTTTTGTTTGACTAAGGATGTATTGTGCTAATTTTATTTTTCGAGCTTGTAAATCCATGAATTTGTAGTATCTAATATCACAAAGATACAGTTTTTAATCATATCATATATGAGACTATAAAAGCATGATTACATACCCCGCTCCCGCCAATTTTTAATTTCCCGCTACTCGGGACAAGGCGTGGACACACTCAGCATCCGACATTATAAGCAAGAGTAGAAATACTGATCATCCAACCAAATTTACATGAAATATCAAAAAATCATCCAACATCATAATTTTGATTGGATTTGTTGCTGTTTTCCTTATTTTGCTAAGAAATTTTCCTAATGTCTTTTTCTCTAATATAACATTCACCCCAGCCTACCGTGCACAAATTGGGAGTAACGTTTACTGGTGTTATTCATCGGCTGTAGCTGGAGAAGAATTTGTATCTAAAGGAATACAACTTCGTACTAATCCAAGTAACTTAGATAATCTTTTAGATAATGTATCTTTCTTCATATAATTTCGATCGATAATGTTATAACTATTCTCTAAACCACTTACTTTAAATGAATAAACTCTAGCTCGAACCATGTTAGCTGGTTTATAAAGGTCAATACTATCATTTTTTTGTGATACAGAATTTCTGAAAAAGTCAAAATTTTTCAAATACTTAATAACCCTTTTTCTTTTCCTTCGTTCTATTAAAATTGATGGATAATAATTAGCTTTTATCACTCCATTAGAATCAAAACCATTAAGATGCAGTATCCCTAAGCAATCATATTGTATTGAATATCCGAAAGCCATTGTAATTTTAATTTCTGGACAATCATAGTTATTCTGGGAAACAGTGTCAATAGTCTGCAAAAGGAAAATTAATAATATTATTTTTTTCATACTCATTCGTTACTTAAAAAGTATAATTGGTCTTCCGCGGGGTTACACTTTCCCAATACACAGGACAAGGCATTGGAAACATTGATAATCAAACCAAATTTACAGGAATTATCGAATAAGCTCCAATGTATTATTTGGAATAACTTGCAGTTACACCCTTTTCAAAGAACTCATTCTTATCAACCTATGAAATTATTTTATAAAGAAACGAAAAAAGCAATGATTATCAACACCATTACCTTTAAACTGTAGATCAATCCTACAGTTTATTTTTCTGTTAGTTCAGCCATTTTCCTTTCAAAATCTTCTACGTTTTTAGGATTAGAGAAAAAAGCTTTAACTGGTTTTGCTTTACGTTCAGCAAACTCTAAGGCTGCTTTAATCTCTTCCTTGGTCATTCGAGGCTTTCCCGCCCAGTGAGAAGTAGAATCTTCAAGCTGCTTATTTACTATTTTTTTATATTTATCTGACATAACACACAAATTTAAGCAATTAATTCTTTATGAGGAGATTATTATAAAATCATAATTCCTACAGTTTTGAATTTCAAATCTTTCAATATCTTTGATTGCCTCTGCTCCAAAAATTAAACCATCCATATCTTTATCCCGAATAACTCTATCTTGAACGCTTCTATCTACCAGATCTCTTTTATGATGTAAAACCCCTCCAAACAAGCTAAACAGCTTTGATATTTCAGAATAATTAGCTGCAATTTTTCTAATGTAGAGGGTATGTTTATGTTGTGTATTTCCAAAAAATAATATTCTTGCATCTGAATTATTATTCAAAAAATGTATTGCACAACTAAAAACAGTAGATAAAACTCTGTTAAAATCATTATTATTTACATCTGAATTATCATCAACAAATTTTTCTCCGTTTTTGATCTCTAAATTTCCAAATCCAAGATTATAAAGATTTGGTATCCCTACATCAAAAAATCCAACCTGCTTTGTAATATTATATTTGCCTTCACTTTCAAATCTATAGAGGTAAGCTCCGTTTTGCAATCCTTCAAACACAAAAGTGTATCGATCGTTTAAAAAATCCATAAACAAAGATAACTCAAAAGAACCATACTCTTCTACAGTATCCCCCGCTCCAACTAATTTTTAGTTTCTCGATAATCAGAACAAGGTGTAAACACATCGATAATCAAACAAAATTTACAGGAAATATTGAAAAGCAATGTGTCACTGTTTTGACATTCATTCTGGTACCAATAAAAATTGGCAATAGCGATTTACTGTGTGGTATTTATTGGCTGTAGCTGGGCTAATGATAGTTAACTATGCATGGTTAACATGCTTAATTAATCATATTCGATAGCTTCAAACGATTGATCTAATTGTAATCCAACTTTTTCCCTATTGTTGAATGATAAATAGCAACCTTTATCTAAATCAGGATAAAACTTATATGTTGTTCCAGAGATTATAACACTTACCTCAAGAGTGTCCTTTCCATTCCAGTCAATTTCTTCATTAAAACGATAATATTTTTTTTGAAGGAAGCCGACAAAGTACTTATTCCTTCCAATTTTTTTTAATGAAAAAGTTAACGATGTCAAACCAAGCGATTCATCAGTTGTTATTCTCGTATTATATATAACTGGAACTTTGTTGATCTCAATCTCGACTTGATGCTCATCGAAACCATCTTCAAACGCAAAAAATACACTTTTTTTAGTTTGACAAGCTGTAAAAAGTAATAGACTGAGTAGAAAAAACATACTCTTATAACCCTTGATTATCTTCATTTTTTTTAGTTTTTAGTAGTCTTTTCCATTGACTGTCATTAATTTTAAATTCTGGTTATACTGTTTAAGTATTTTTCATTTTAGACTTTTCAGCAATATCCCCCGCACCGCGAATTTTATTAATTTCCCGATACTAGAGACAAGGTGTGGACTGATCATCCAACCAAATTTACATGAAATATCAAAAAATCATCCAACATCATAATTTTGATTGGATTTGTTGCTGTTGTAGTTATTTATTTCAGTCTTGTAATACTATTAACATACTGGCTAGACAGAAGCGATTTACGGGGTGTTATTCATTTGTGGCAACTGAGGGAGAATCGTTATGATATTTGTAATCAATAAATCTAAGCTTTAAGATATTGTTATGGCTGGAATTCTTTATTTCTAGTATTAACTGATCTAATATTTCAAAGTATGTGTTCAATGACTCACAATTAACTTTGTTGTAAAAATCTATGCTAATAAAGTTTGCATTTTTCTTGTTAGAGTCATTTAGTTTTTTAAAATACTTAGATACATAATTCTTAACATTTTCATCTTCTTCTTTTTGTCCATATAATAAAATATTTCCATCCTCATCCACATATATACTCAAACTTTCATCTACTAAGGGATATATTTCAACTAAATGGCACGGAATAATAGTGATATTATTCTTTGTCAGCTGTATATTAACATCACATTCTTGACTATTAATATATTGTCCAAAAAGCTCACATTTATCTTTAAAAAGATCTGATCTATCATTTGGATTCAAAATATATGTTTTCAAGTTTTTTGAACCTAGATTACCACATGATATTAGCATCATTATAAGCACAATTAGGTATAAGTGAATTTTCATAATATTAGTTTAACATGGAGATATCTAGACAGATTGAAACATCGACTATCTTATGGTTACCCTATAGATTATTATTTCATTAAAACCTCCTGCCTTTTCTATTTCTTTTTTAGGAGTCTTTTGAGTTTTCTTCTGAAATCCCCGCTACAGCCAATTTCTAATTGGTGAACTCACTCAGCATCCACCAATTTTTAATTCCTCAACACTTGAAAAAACGTGAACACACTAAAAATCAAGCCTTCTTATTGTAATTATTCATACAGTCTCCAAGTCCTCTAAAAACAAAGCTTTCCATAGCTTTTATGCAGTGTTCTATCAGGTTTTCTAGCTCCAATTCTTCTTCATAACTCCATTCTCCAAGTACATAATCCACTTGTCTGCCCTTTGAATAATCTGCTGATATTCCAAAACGCAAACGAGGGTAAGCTTCAGAACGTAGGGTTTCTATAATGTGCTTGTGTCCATTATGACCTCCTGCAGATCCTTTTCCTCTTATTCTGATGGCTCCAAAATCTAGTGAAAGATCATCGGTAATTACCATCAATTGCTCTTGAGGTACTTTTTCGGCTGTGAGGTGATGTTTTACGGCTTTACCACTCAAATTCATATAGGTAGTGGGTTTTACCAATACAGCCGTTCGTCCTTTTATTTTGATTTCTGATCGGTAAGAGTTTTTACTGGTTTCCCATTTGCCTTGGTATTTTTTTGCCAAAGCTTCCACGACTTTAAAACCGATATTATGTCTAGTGTTTTCGTATTCTGAACCTATATTTCCTAGTCCAACTATTACAAATTTTTTCATGATGTTCTTTCTCTGCCGAGCAAAGTTAAATTAATATTTTTCAATTGAGTTTTACAATTTATAACTAATATTTTTCGTTGTTCTCTATTGAAGTCAATACATTTGACTCCTTACTTAACCTTATAATTTAAAAAATGCGAAAATTAATCCTTCTTATTTTCTTAATACCACTATGGGTATTTGGGCAAAGTAGATCTGTTGAAATTACAGGGAAAATTCTGGATAAAAACACAAATGAAGGCCTTGAAAGTGCCACCGTTTATATAGAAAATCCATCGGATAGTAACCTCATTGCCTATTCTATTACAGACACAGAAGGGAATTTTAAAATAGAAACAAGAACCTATCTTTCTGAGGTGCTTTTGCATATTTCTTTTGTGGGATATCAGCCTATTGAAAGAAAATTAAGACTTAAAGATAAGAAAACCTCACTAGGATCTATTTCTCTGTCAGAAGGTGGAATGCTTGGGGAAGTGGAACTAACAGAAAAAGCCGTTCCATTGATTATCAAAAAAGATACTTTGGAATTTAATGCAGATTCTTTTAAGGCTAAAGAAAATGCTACTGTGGAAGATTTACTAAAAAAACTCCCTGGAGTAGAAATTACCAAAGACGGAAAAATCATGGTAAATGGTAAAGAGGTAAAAAATATCACGGTAAATGGAAAGTCTTTTTTTGGAAACGACCCCACGATTGCCACGAAGAATCTTACTAAAGAAATGATAGAAAAGATTCAAATTACCGATTCTAAAACCAAAGCTGAGGCGCTTACTGGTGAAAAAGGAAATACCGAAGAAAAATCGATCAATCTGACCATCAAAAAGGATAAAAACAAAGGGATTTTTGGAAGAGTTTCTGCGGGAATAGGTACAGACGAAAGATATGAAGGTGCCGGTTTATTTAATTATTTCAATAACGATAGAAGAATTAGTGTTCTTTTTGGACAAAACAATATCAATACAGCCGGTTTTGGGTTTGGAGAAATAAGAAAAATGTATGGGGGCGGAAGAAGCATGACCCGCTCTAGCAATGGTAGTTTTTCTATAGATGGAATGCAGTTTGGGGGTGCCAATGGAATTACCACTTCTAGAAATGCTGGACTCAATTATGATGATAAAATTAATGCAAACACAGATATTGGCGTAAAATATTTCCATTCAGGAATCACCACAGAAACCGCCAAGGAATACCAGAGGGAGTACTCTTTACCGGATCAATCTAAATTCAAAAATTCTGGAAAAAACTCTGGAGACAGAACCATAAATAATCATAATTTCGGCCTAGAAATGGCTTGGAAAAAGGACACCACTTGGTATATTAGTTATGAACCTCGGTTGAATCTTTCTGAAAGTGAATCTAAAAATATCTCTGAATCGGAAACCAGAAATAGTGATGGTGAAATAGCAAATAAGTCCAAATCTGTTAATGAAAGTGATTTTAATAACCTTGATTTCCAAAATGATTTAGATATCAGCCATAATATTGGGAATAAAGGAAGTTCTATTCGTTTGAGATATCAGGATCAATTTGTGAATACCCGTTCAGACAATTTTCAGACACTTAAACTTTCTGAGCCTCTCAATAACACGGAAACCAATAGAGATCAAAAGGTGACTACAGCATCTGATAAAATCGTTTTCAGACCCGAAATAGCCTATCGTCACGCCTTGAAGAAAAAGAAACTTTATTGGAAAACGGGTTATCGTTTGAACTATTCCCAACTCAAAAATGAAAAAAGCACTTTTGATAAAGTTGGAAATTCTTTTAATGATTTCAATAAAGACCTGAGTTCTAATTTTGAATACAATTCTGTTTTACACGCACCTTTTACAGGTCTAGAGTTACAAGACGATAAATTATATGCAAATTTCTTTGTAGGATACTCTTGGAGAACACTCGAAAACAGAGATTTTTTAAGGAGTGAACAAACGATTAGTAGAAGCTTTCAGCTTCCAAGTTTTAATGCCTATATCTGGAAAAGGATGAAAAAACAAAAAAGCTTATATGCCAGTGTAAGGTTTTCAAACCAAAACCCTTCTCTCCAGCAACTTCAAACATTTAGAGACCTGTCAAACCCAAGTAATATCCGCGTGGGGAATCCAAACCTAGAAGTTACCAAAAGATGGAATGGGTATTTTGGTTTCAACAAAAGATCTTTAAACAAAGGATGGTCTTATTATTTCTATGGGAATTTCAACTATAGAAATGATGCTATTATCGACTCTGTAAGCATCAGCGATAATTTTATCAGAACTTCATCATACACCAATGCCAATGGAAAATATAACACTTATACTTCAGCTAGTTTGTCAAGAACATTTGAAGTAGATTCTGTGAAAAGCTTCAAGGCACTTACTCGTATTAGTTTCCAATTTTACAATGATCTTTTTTATAATAATGGAATTCTTGGTGAAAATAAAATCAACAGCCTCAACCCTCAAATTGGAGCTACGTATGAACACGAAGATCTTTGGGATATTTCTCTTAGTTATGACTGGGAAAGGAGAAAATCTGAATTTGCCCTAGAGCATTTTGAAGATAATGAAGTCATTGTCCATAATGTAGAACTGGATCTCAATTGGGATATTACCAAGAGACTTCGGTGGGAAAATACTTTAGATTTTATGTATACACCGGCTTTAGAAGATATTTATGACAATCAGGTTCTTTTTTGGAATTCAAAAATTGCTTATGATGTTTTGGAAGATAAAGCAACACTTTCGCTTAAAGCTTATGATTTACTCAGGCAAAATAATTCGGTCCAAAGAAGAATTAGGAGTAACTACACCGAAAGTTCTAGTAATTTAGTGCTTCAACCCTACTTTATGCTAAGCTTAACTTACAAATTCAACACCATGACTAAAAAGAAGCAGAAAAACGATTTTGAAGGAGATTGGTTTTAGGTTGGTAGCAGAAAAATGTTTGGTTTAATTTTCTCATTGGCAAAAGCCCTTTATGATGTCTTATTCATAAGTATAAGCCTCCTTTGAATAGCTTGTCCCGATTTTCGGGAGGGGAAGAGGGAGTTAAATCTTGATAGTACCAATTCAAAAGCATAAGCCCCCTTTTGAAGGGGGGAAGGGGGATGTTACACAACGAATCACTACCGAAAAAGAAACTAAAACTTATGAGTAAATAAAATGTAATTCGATTATCAAACCAGATGTAACATCCCCCTTACCCTCCCGAAAATCGGGACAAGCTATTCAAAGGGGGAGTTAAATCTTGATAGTACCAATTCAAAAGCATAAGCCCCCTTTTGAAGGGGGGAAGGGGGATGTTACACAACGAATCACTACCGAAAAAGAAACTAAAACCTATGAGTAAATAAAATGTAATTAGATTATCAAACCAGATGTAACATCCCCCTCACCCTCCCGAAAATCGGGACAAGCTATTCCAAGGGGGAATTCGTATCATATAACACCTTAAATGGGACAAAATGGCTAAAAAAATATACGACCTAGCGGAGGCTAAACAAAAAATAGAACAATACTGTGTTTATCAAGACCGTTGTTTCTTGGAAGTGGAGCAGAAATTACGTGGTTTTGGCTTAATGCCCGAAACTATAGATCATCTTGTGGACCACCTTATGGAGCATGATTTTATAAATGAAGAGCGTTTTGCTCGTTCTTATGTTCGGGGTGCATTTCGTTATAAAAAATGGGGTAGAAAAAAGATTCAAATTGGACTGAAACAAAAAAACATTACGGCTAAGCTACAAGAAATGGCTCTTCAAGAAATTGATCAAGAAGAATATTTGTCCATTTTAGCAAATTTATTAGAAAAGAAATCACTGATAATCAAATACAAAAATGATTACGACAAGAAACAAAAGCTGATTCGTTATGCACTTCAAAAAGGATATTTGTATGAAGAGATTCAAAATTTTATGGACTAAAAAAAGGCATTTTCTTGTGAGAAAATGCCTTTTTTGATGTTCTGTAAATGGTGTTTTTTTTGAATAATCAATCTGTATTAGACCATTCAAAAAATATTTGTAAATCGAGATTAATGTTAGCGGTAACATCCCCCAATTTCGTGCTTTCTTATTCTCAACTCAATCAATCTAGTACTAAGACAAAGTCATTAAAAGTTCTGTTTTTGGTACAGAAAATACTAAGCCTCTAATTTTTTCAGAATATTAGCCGTCTTTAGTTCTTGGTCCAAAATTGTTTTGAGTTCTGAAATATTCACACGTTTTTGCTCCATAGAATCTCTAAAACGCAAAGTAACGGTTTGGTCTTCTAAAGTTTCATTATCTACAGTAATACAGAAAGGAGTTCCTATAGCATCTTGTCTTCTATATCGCTTCCCTATGGCATCTTTTACATCATACTGACAGTTATAGTCATATTTAATGTCTTTTAAAATAGTTTCTGCCACTGCCATCATGTCTTCATTCTTGGTTAGTGGAAGAACGGCTACTTTATAAGGCGCTAGGAATGCAGGAATAGAAAGAACTGTTCTTTTTGCTCCGTTAACCTCTTCTTCCTTATAAGAAGCCGATAAAACTGCTAAAAACATTCTATCAAGCCCTACTGAAGTTTCTACTACATAAGGAGTATAGCTTTCTTTTAGCTCAGGATCATAATATTTTATTTTACGACCAGAATGTTCTTCATGTGCTTTTAAATCAAAATCGGTTCTGGAATGGACACCTTCAAGCTCTTTGAAACCGAAAGGAAAATCAAATTCGATATCCGCAGCGGCGTTGGCATAATGAGCCAATTTTATATGATCGTGAAAGCGATATTTATCTTCGCCAAGATCTAGAAGTTTGTGCCATTTGAGACGGAATTCTTTCCAATGCTCGTACCATTTCATTTCTTCTCCTGGGCGAACGAAGAATTGCATTTCCATTTGTTCAAATTCTCTTTGTCGGAAAATAAACTGACGGGCGACAATTTCGTTTCTAAAAGCTTTACCAATTTGAGCAATTCCAAAAGGTATTTTTTGTCTACCCGATTTTTGAACATTAAGATAGTTTACAAAAATTCCTTGTGCCGTTTCAGGACGCAACCAAACTGTATCATCACCTTCTGCCAATGCACCCATTTGTGTTCCAAACATCAGGTTAAACTGTCTTACTTCTGTCCAATTTCCACTACCAGATACAGGACATTTTATTTCAAGGTCAATAATTAGTTGGTAAAAAGCTTCGAGGTCATTATCATCCATACACTTTGCCATTCTTGCCAAAGCAGTATCTATCTTCTCTTGATTTGCAAGAACTCTAGAATTTGTAGCTCGAAACTGTGTTTCATCAAAGCTTTCTCCAAAACGTTTCTTTGCTTTGGTGATTTCCTTGGTAATTTTTGTTCGGATTTTTTCTGCCCAATCTTCTACCAATACATCGGCTCTGTAACGTTTTTTAGAGTCCTTATTATCGATTAATGGATCATTGAAAGCATCTACGTGCCCAGAGGCTTTCCAAGTCGTAGGATGCATGAAAATTGCCGAATCTAACCCTACAATATTATCGTGGAGCTTTACCATGGCATCCCACCAATATTGTTTGATATTATTTTTTAATTCTACTCCGAGCTGTCCATAGTCATACACAGCTGAAAGTCCGTCATAAAGCTCACTAGATTGGAATACAAATCCGTATTCTTTTGCATGAGCAACTATATTTTTGAAAGTATCATCTTTTTTTGCCATTCCGCAAAGATAATTGAATAGAGTGGTTCGTAAATAAAAAGCAAAAAAAAAGTGACTACTCAAATGAGTAGCCACTTAAAGGGATGTTAAATCTGCTGATTAATTGAACTTAATAGTCACTTTTCTGTTTAAGTGCTCAACGTTGTCTCCAACGATGTTTTGCTTACTTGTAGCAGTTGAAAGTCTGTCGGTAGAGATTCCTGCGTTCACAAGGAAACTTTTTACCTGATCTGCTCTTCTTTGACGAAGATCAGAATTCAACTTCTCAGAACCGTGTCTATCAGTATAACCAGTCACTGTTGCTTTTAGCGATGAGTTTTCTTTCATCAACTCTGCTAGAAGCGTAAGTTCTTTCTGATACTGATCAGATAATTTATTAGAACCTGAAGCGAAGAATACTTGGAATACTTGCTGTACAGCAATTTTATCCGAGTCTGGCTTCTTGTTCTTTAAGGCTTCAATAGCTTTTCTCTGAGCCTCAATTTGAGCCTCTAGTTCAGCCATTTTCTTTTTAGTAGCCATGATATCTTCCATTTCGTCTTTTACCTCTTCACCCACGATACCTTTGATTCTTTCTTCATCAGGTTGTGAATTTTCAGAAATAAGAGACTTGTCCCAGAAGTTTTCTTTTGAATAAGCCGAAGATCTATGCATTGCCTTTCCTTTTCCAAAAGTATATGCAACTCCTAAAGTAGTGTATTGGTAAGAATCAAACTTATCATCTGTTTTATTCTCAGCACTCAAATCTAAAGAACCTGAAGGAACTCCATGGAAAATAGATTCAAGCTCTACTCTGAAACGATCAGACACATTATAACGAAGTCCTAAACCAGCTTGGAAAATTAATTCGTTATCCGTGCTAAATGATCTTCCCTTTGCTTTAGGGTTTGATTTATCAGCAGCGAAGAATCTTGTACCTTCAAAAGACATATAAGACGCTCCACCTTTAAAGTAAAGTCCCCAATTATTTGATGAACGTTTTTTAGTAAAGTTTAAAAAGTTTACTGTTGCGTTCAAGCTAATTGTACTAAAATCTCCTTCAGCATACTCATGTCTCTTGAGCTTCCCTAAGTGATCTGTATAATCACTATTAGCACCTGTATATGAACCCATATCGTACCCCAACTGGAGTCCAATGATAGGCGATATTTGTTTTTCGATATAGAGTCCGTAACCTATATCAAATGAAGTATTGTCTCCATTAAAACCTCTTAGATCTGCATCTCTATCAACAATGCTAAAAAGATGCATTGGATTCAAGAAGAAATTTCCTGCGTGAACCCCTACAGACCAAGTACTAGGTTTTGCAGGTGCAACAACACTTGCATCTTCCTGTGCTTGAGCAGTTGTGAAAGCAAAACCTGCTAAGGCCAAAAATGTTAAAGTCTTTTTCATAATAATCTATTCTTAATTCCCGATGTGACTGTTAAAATCACATCGGGATTAGATTTTTAATTAACTATCGGTTAATAACAATTTTCTTTCTAACAACTTCTTTACCTCTAGTGATTACTAGGTGGTACATAGCTGAACTTAGTTCTGATAGATCTAGTTCGATACTATTTTCATCGTAGCTGTTAAAGTCAAATGCTTTCACTTTAATACCTCTTGCGTCATATACTTCAATTGAAGTCGCTCCAATTGATAATCCGTAATCAAGAGTAATTAATCCAGTGGCAGATGGGTTTGGATATACTTGTACATCCATTTCTACTACTTTGTTGTTGTTTGCTTCGAAATCTGAAGCATTTCCACCAACAGTGAACGTAGCTGAACCATTCGCACATCCATTATTATTTTCAACCATTACTTTATAGTTTCCTGATTGGTCAATATAAAGAAGTGTTGAAGTTCCTGATTGGATTAATGTAGAACCAAGGTACCACTTCACACTTGAGAATCCATTATCTGCAATTTCAAGTTTGTTTGAAGCAATTTGTGTAATTACTGGTGCAACTGGTTTTGCATTAACAGTAATTGTTATAGTTCCTTCTACTGGACATCCTGTAGATGCAATCCAAGTGTAATTCAATGAGTATGTTCCAGCATTTGCAGGAGAGAATACATTATTGTTTACACCATTACCTGTAAAGGTAATTGCACCTGTAACATTAGATGAAAGATCCATATCAGCATCACCTTCACAGAAAGTTGTTTGCACACCTGTTAAGTCAGGCATTTCTGTTGTTTCAAGAACTGTAATTGTTCTAGAATATGGTGCTGATTTGTTTCCATTTACATCAACTGCAACATAAGTACATACTGTTGTTCCTATTGGGAATTGAGCTCCTGAAGGAAGACCTGCAATTTGATCGATACGATCTATTGCACAGTTTTCTTTTACGTCTGCAAATGTAGGAACTGGATAAACAAATCCTGTATCAGCAACACAGTCATAAGTAATGATAGGTGTTGTAGCTAATCCAACGATTATTGGTTTTACAGTATCCATTACTTCAACAACGGCAGTTTCTTGAGTCATATTTCCTGAAGCATCTTTTACTTCAACAGTAAGAACGTGAGTTCCAACTCCTGCACAGTCAAATGACATAGATGCACTGTTGTTGTCAGCAATTTTTGTAGAACTAATTCCACAAGCATCTGATTTTGAATCTACAAGATCATTTACTTGTACAGTAACTGAAGGATTATTGAAAGATGGTAAGTAAACTACTTTATTCTTAGTAACAAGAACTGGAGCAGTTACATCTTTAACTGTAACCGTGATTGCTTTAGTAGTACTATTGTTACCTGAAGCATCCGTTACGAAGTATCCAACTGTTATTGGAGAATTTACAGCATCTACACAAGAGAACGTAGTCTTAGTTAATGTAGATGAAGTAATAGAACAATTATCGATTGATCCATTTTCTACCATTGCTGGTGAAAGTGTTGCATTTCCGTTAGCATCAAGGTTCAATGTTATAGAAGGTACGACACCTGCAATTGGATTCATATTATCAACAACAGTTACAACTACAGTACCTGTACTAGCATTTCCTGAAGGATCTTCTACCGTTACAGTTACCGTTACTGGAGTACCAACATCAGCACAATCGAAGTTTGAAATATCGATTGACTTAGTCAATGTACCACAGTTTGTGTTATCCGTTGAACCATTTTCTACATCGGCAACAGTAATTGCTGCATTTCCAGATGCATCAAGAGTTACTTGAAGTGTTGGAGATACAAGGTTCACCGTTGGCGCAATATTATCAACAATATTCACTGTAAAGTTATGTGTTGTTGCATTTCCATTAGCATCCTCAACAGTGTAAGTAACATTGTTTGGTCCAAGATCTGCACAAGTAAAGCTCATTTTACTTAGAGACTCTAAAAGTGGTCCACAAGCTTCATCTATTGTATAAGAGAAGTCTGCAAGTGAAATTGTTGCATTTCCAGAGGCATCTAAAGTTTTAGTTACTTGAGAATTTGTAGCATTAACAACTGGTGCTGTAATATCTTTTACAACAATATAAACTGTTCCTGATTGAGCTTGATTATTAGAAAGGTCTCTATAATTAATTCTCGCTTGTTGAACCGTTCCTACCATTCCACAATCTGCAGTTCCAGTAAACAATCCTGGTTGTGTAGTATTGAAGAAGAAGTTGATAGAATCTACATCTGTACAGTTATCAGTCGCTGAAGTTACAAGAGCTTCAGGAGTAATTGTAAACAATCCGTTTGTACCTAAAGTAATATGGAAAGTATCTACAGTAATTACATCAGGAGCATTGATATCCTTAACATCTACTGTTACTGTATCAACATCTGCGTTTCCGTAGATATCTGTTGAAGTAACAAATACTTCAGATGTTCCAAGGTCTGCACATCCAAATACTGTTTGGCTGATTGTTACTCCTTGTAGCTGACAGTTGTC
>JAOAQX010000009.1 GCA_025210805.1 Flavobacteriales bacterium | reverse complement strand
TGAACTAAAATCTGTTTACACTATCGGGATTCTCGATTTTGTATTTGACAATGATGGCGACACCGAGGAGGAAAAAGAAAAATACCTCCACGAAGTGCAGTTGGTGGATATTGACACCCACAAAGTATTCTATGATAAGCTTACTTTTATCTACCTCGAAATGCCCAATTTTAACAAGTCTGTTGGCGAACTAGAAACCAGATTTGATAAATGGCTTTATGTGATAAAAAACCTCCATAAACTTGATAGAGTACCTGATGCTCTAAGAGAAACCATTTTCGAAAAACTTTTTGAAGCCGCCGAAGTAGCAAAAATGACCCGTGACGAATACGAAAACTATGAAGGAAGTTTGAAATATTATCGGGATATCCAAAACTCCTTGGATTATAGTTTTGAACAAGGAATAGAACAAGGAATAGAACAGGGGATCGAACAAGGAATTGAAGAAGAGAAAAAGAATGTGGTTATTGAGTCTTTAAAACTTGGAATTGATATTGCGACCATTGTTAAACTCACAGGTTTAACAAAAAAGGAAATCAATGAAATTCAAAAGAAGCAAAAATAATTGCTGGAGCAAAAGAAGATTGTAGATTAATATAGAAACGTTCGGATTCAAAAAAAACCATCGAAATTTCGATGGTTTTTATTTTTTCAAGGTAAAAAATTCTAAGCTTCTTCCTCTTGTCTTTTTTGTTGGATATAAGCCGCTTTAATCAACTCAGCTCTTCTTGCAACAGATCTTTTTGTGTGTTGCTTTCTTGTTCTAAGAGCTTTCATTTTTCCAGTTTTGTCAAATTTTCTTTTAAACCTTTTAAGCGCTCTTTCTATCGCTTCTCCTTCTTTTACTGGTATGATAATCATAATTATATCTTCTTAGTTGTATGTTAGCTAGCGATTCACCAATACTCTTCTGACGAATCGGAATTGCAAAGATACTGATTTAAAATAAAATTTGAAGTTTTAAATTAGGAAAAAAATGAAAAACCCATTTCATTTTAGAAATGGGTTTATATTTAAGTGATCAAAAAGTTGATATTCTGATAAATGGCTTTTTATTCCAAAATATGTTTTGAAATAACCAGCTTTTGAATTTCAGAAGTTCCTTCACCTATGGTACAGAGTTTTGCGTCTCTGTAGAATTTTTCTACAGGGAAGTCTTTCGTGTATCCATATCCACCTAGGATTTGTACGGCTTCATTGGCTACTTTGCATGCTACTTCAGAGGCGTAGTATTTTGCCATAGCACCTTCACGAGTCATACGTTCTTTTTTCTCTTTTTTATCACATGCTTGGAAAATAAGTAATTCAGAAGCATCGATTTCTGTGGCCATATCTGCTAATTTGAATCCAATTGCTTGAAATTGCGAAATTGGTTTACCAAACTGTTCTCTCTCTTTTGAATAAGCTAAGGCAGCATTATAAGCTCCTTTTGCAATTCCTAAACTAAGAGCTGCAATGGAAATACGTCCTCCATCTAATACTTTCATGGCCTGAATAAATCCTTCACCTTCTTCACCAAGCATATTGTCTTTATGCACTCTACAATTGTCAAAAACAAGTTCGGCAGTTTCAGAGGCTCGCATTCCCAGTTTGTTTTCTTTTTTACCTGAGCTAAAACCTGGAGTTCCTTTTTCAATCACAAAGGCAGACATTCCTCGTGAATCTCCTTTTTCTCCTGTTCTTACAATTACAACAGCAATTTCTCCAGAAATGGCATGGGTAATAAAGTTTTTCGCTCCATTTAATACATAGTAATCTCCATCTTTTACAGCGGTAGTATTCATTCCACCAGCATCAGATCCTGTATTGTGTTCTGTAAGTCCCCAAGCACCAATCCATTCGGCAGTAGCAAGTTTTGGAAGCCATTTTTTCTTTTGTTCCTCGTTTCCAAACTGTAAAATATGTCCTGTACAAAGTGAATTATGAGCGGCAACAGAAAGTCCTATAGAAGAACAATGTTGAGAAACTTCATCAATTACAGTTACATAATCAAAATAGGAAAGTCCAGAACCTCCATATTCTTCGGGAACAAGAACCCCCATGAATCCTAACTCACCTAGTTTTTTAAAAACTTCGATAGGGAAGGTTTGGTTTTCATCCCACTCCATCATGTCTGGAAGGATATGTTGTTTTGCAAATTGCCTTACAGATTCGGCAATCATATTTTGTGTCTCGGTTTTTGAAAAATTCATCCTGATTTTAGTTTAGTAGTTTTTTAAGCTAAAAATATTATTTGTTAGGTCTTTGATTTTATCTTTTCCTGCCAAGAAATCTAATTCCATTAAAAAAGAAACAGCAATTTCTCGTTGTTTACCTTGTTGAAGGAGTTTTAGTGCGGCTGCACAAGTCCCTCCAGTGGCTAGTACATCATCATGAAGAAGAATCCTGTCTAAACCATGAATCGAATGTTCTTGTATTTCTATATGATCTTCTCCATATTCTAGACTATAAGACTGGCTAAGAGTTTTACCGGGTAGTTTTCCTTTTTTTCGGATAGGAATAAAGGGAATATCAAGTTCATGAGCCAAGAGCATTCCAAAGAAAAAACCTCTACTTTCTATGCCTACGATGGCTTCGGGTTTAAACTCTTGAGCGTGTTTTTTCAAGGCTTCGAGGGCTTGGTTTCTCGCTTTCGGATTTGCTAATACAGGCATAATATCCTTAAAAAGAATTCCTTCTTTTGGGAAATCAACTACATCAATAATTGCTGATTCAAATTCTGTCATTTAAAATTCAATAAGTAGATCCTACAAATTTTTATCAGTCAAAAGTACTGAATATTAATGGTTTTTTTCAACAAAAATTAAAGTGTGTTTGTCTCAATAAGTGAGTAATTTTAGCATATAATCGGTATAAATTCTGTAAATTATAGCTCAAATTTTATTTAGATAGAGAAACGTGATCAAAAAACATGATATTTATCATATTTATATAATCTAAACTGATATTTATCTTTTTTTGAGCCGAAAAAAAGTTCTAAATTGCCAAAACAAATCTGAAAAATACGAGTTTATGCCTTTTTATACCAAACTAGGGAAGGTTCCACACAAGCGTCATTGTCAATTCCGTGACGAAAATGGAAAGCTTTACCACGAGCAATTATTTGGTACCATTGGTTTTGACGGAATGTCTTGCCTGATGTATCATATTCATCCACCTACGATTGTAAAAGACGTAGTAGGGAAAAAAGAAATTAGACCACAAATTGCCGAAGAGCATTCTATGGTCATGAAAAGTTATAAAGGATTTAATGTACAATCAACAGAGGATTATTTAGAAAGTAGAACACCAGTGCTTACGAATTCTGATTGTACCATAGAATTGGCAAGACCAAAGAACTCACTCAGAGAATATTTCTTTAAAAACGCTGATGCAGATGAGGTGATTTTTATTCACGAAGGAACAGGAACACTCAGAACTCAATTGGGAAATATTCCATTTTCTTACGGTGATTATTTAGTAGTTCCAAGAGGAATAATTTATCAAATAGATTTTGATACAGAGGAAAATAGATTATTTATTGTAGAATCTTATAGACCTATTTATACCCCAAAACGCTACAGAAACTGGTTTGGACAACTGCTAGAACATTCTCCTTTTTGTGAAAGAGATTTTAGAACTCCATCAGAGTTAGAAACACATGATGAAGTGGGAGAATTTCTTATTAAAATCAAGAAAGAAGGAATTTTATATGATTATATCTATGGATCACATCCTTTTGATATTGTAGGGTGGGATGGATATAATTTTCCTTATGCATTCTCAATTCACGATTTTGAACCGATTACAGGGCGTGTTCATTTACCTCCACCAATTCATCAGAATTTTGAGACGGATGCATTTGTAATCTGTTCTTTTGTTCCAAGATTATATGATTATCATCCAGACGCTATACCAGCACCATATAACCACTCAAATATAGATTCTGATGAAGTTCTATACTATGTAGATGGCGATTTTATGAGCAGAAATGATATAGACAAAGGGCAAATAACCTTGCATCCAGCAGGAATTCCGCATGGTCCACACCCCGGTGCTTATGAAAGATCTATTGGAAAGAAAGAAACATTAGAACTCGCCGTGATGGTAGATACCTTTAAACCTTTAAAAATAACCAAACAAGCATTAGAGCTTGAAGTAAAAGATTATCACAAATCTTGGCTTCATCACTAAGCAAATAAAACCTAAAGAATTATGGCAGCAGAAATTAAAAACCTAAAAAATATCCAAAACATTACTTATGGTTTGGAGAAGCTTTTTGACGAGGCAGAAGACTTCTTGCCTTTGTTAGGAACAGATTATATAGAACTCTATGTGGGGAATGCAAAGCAATCTGCACATTTTTATAAAACCGCTTTTGGATTTCAATCTGAAGCTTTTGCAGGATTAGAAACAGGACTCAAAGACCGTGTTTCCTATGTGCTGAAACAAGATAAAATCCGCTTGGTGCTCACTACGCCTCTTGATGAAGGTGGAGTAATCAACGAACATATCGACAAGCATGGAGACGGAGTAAAAGTAGTGGCACTTTGGGTAGAAGATGCAACCAAAGCTTGGGAAGAAACTACCAAACGTGGGGCAAAATCTTATATGGAGCCTACCAAAGAAGAAGATGAAAACGGATTTGTTGTAAGATCTGGAATTCATACTTACGGAGAAACGGTACACATATTTGTTGAGCGTAAAAACTATCAGGGAATATTTTTACCAGGATACCAAAAATGGGAATCTCATTATAACCCAGAGCCAGTTGGTTTTCGTTATGTAGATCACATGGTAGGAAATGTAGATTGGGGAGATATGATGACTTGGTGTAATTTCTATAAAGAAGTAATGGGATTTGCTCAAATAGTTTCTTTTACAGATGATGATATTTCTACTGATTTTACAGCTCTAATGAGTAAAGTAATGAGTAATGGAAATGGTAGAATAAAATTCCCAATAAATGAACCAGCAGAAGGGAAAAAGAAGTCCCAAATAGAAGAATATATCGATTTTTATAATGGTCCTGGAGTACAACATATAGCTGTGGCTACCAATGATATTGTGGCAACTGTTTCTGCCATGAGGGATCGTGGAGTAGAATTTTTATATGTACCAGAAACCTATTATGACGACCTTCTTGAGCGTGTAGGAGATATTGATGAAGACGTAGAAGTATTGAAAAAGCATGGAATCCTTATTGATCGTGATGACGAAGGATACCTACTTCAACTCTTTACAAAACCTGTGGTGGATAGACCAACGATGTTCTTTGAGATTATTCAAAGAAAAGGAGCTCAATCTTTTGGAGTAGGAAATTTCAAAGCACTTTTTGAAGCAATTGAAAGAGAACAAGAAAATAGAGGAACCTTGTAAGGTGACTTGATATTAAATAAAAAATCCATCTTTCTTAATTACTAGAGAGATGGATTTTTTTTTATGATCCTTTTTCTTTTGTAAAATATAGAAAAGCAGAGAACTGATTTCTCCCAAAAAAAATCGAAAAGAATTGATGAAGATGACTAATATAGGTTACTTATTAAGTGTAGGTATAATACTTATGAGTAAATAAACACATATGGGTATTATAGGTTAAATATATTTAATTATAAATTTTTTTTATCATTTATCACATACCATCAATTTGAATTATACTACTTTTGACACATCAAATTATTAATCATAAGATCGACAAGAATATGGAAAGAATAGATTGCCTTATCGTAGGATCAGGACCAGCGGGATATACCGCAGCAATATACGCCGCAAGAGCAGAACTCAAACCTGTAGTTTATACAGGAATGCAACCAGGAGGACAATTGACTATTACTACTGAGGTAGATAATTTTCCAGGTTATGCAAAAGGGGTAAATGGAACGGAGATGATGGAAGATCTAAAAGCTCAAGCAGAGCGTTTTGGAACAGATGTTCGTTTTGGATTGGTTACCAAAGTAGATTTTGCAGAAGAAGCTGGAGCTTGGCATAAAGTAACTATTGATGAAAGTACAGAAATAGAAGCACGCACAGTAATTATTTCAACAGGAGCCTCAGCAAAATGGTTGGGTCTTCCTTCAGAGGAAAGGCTGAATGGTTTTGGAGTTTCGGCTTGTGCGGTTTGTGATGGATTCTTCTATAGAGGACAGGAAGTTGTAGTTGTTGGAGGTGGTGATACAGCCGCAGAAGAAGCTTCTTACCTTTCTAAAATCTGTAAGAAAGTTACTATGCTAGTGCGTAAAGACGAAATGAGAGCTTCAAAAGCTATGCAAACTCGAGTTTTAAATATCGAAAATGTAGATGTAAAGTTCAATCACAGTACAGTAGAGATTCTTGGAGAAAAAGGAGTGGAAGCAGTAAGAGTGAAAGATAGTGCTTCAGGAGAAGAATACGATATTCCAGCAACAGGATTCTTTGTAGCTATTGGGCATAAGCCAAACTCAGATGTCTTCAAAGGTCAGCTAGATATGGATGAATCAGGTTATTTAATAACAGAAGCAGGAAGTTCAAAAATGAATAAGCCAGGGGTATTTGCCGCAGGAGATATTCAAGATAAAATCTATCGTCAAGCAATTACGGCAGCAGGTTCGGGTTGTATGGCAGCTTTGGATGCTGAGCGTTACCTTGCAGAATTTGCTCACTAATTTTAGGTAAATTCTATAAAGTAAAGAAGTTGGGTTTGATTTTTGATCGAATTCAACTTCTATTTTTTTATCTTTATCCAAATGCTGATTTTTGGCAGTAATCTCAGAGAAAATATAAAAACTACCAACAAATAATTAGAAATGAAAAAAGAAGAAATTAGAAAAGAAATAGTACAATACAGAAAGCAACTTAAAGAAAAAGAAGTTGATCGCTTGTCTAATCAAATTTTTGAACACGCCAGAAGACTCCCCATTTGGCAACACCAAGTCTATCATTCTTTTCTCCCCATAAAAAGAAATAAAGAAGTAAATACCTGGCCTTTTATTCATTTTTTAAGAGATGAATTAGGGAAAGAAGTTGCTTTGCCCAAAGCAGATTTTAAAGATATGACTCTTGAGCATATTCGCTATGATGTGGATACGGAGTTGTATAAAACGAAATTTGGAATCCCAGAACCCATTCGTGGAATTCATGTAAATGAAGAGTCTATTGATGTGGTTTTCGTGCCTCTTTTAGCATTTGATAAAAAAGGAAATCGTGTGGGATATGGAAAAGGCTTTTATGATCGTTTTCTAGCAAAATGCCGAGAAAACACTATTTTAATTGGTTTAACTCTAGATACTCAGCCCGTAGAAATTGACGATGTAGATGAATTTGATTTTCCACTGGATTTCTGTATTACTCCTGAAGGTGTTTTTGAGTTTTAGAGGAAGATTATCTTGTTTTTTTTGAACAAGAAAATTTAAATATTCCTAGTGTATATTTCATGTCTAGTTAATTAAAATCAAGAATAATAGCTATATATTTAACTTTTAAAGTTAAGTCATGTCAATAGAGGAAATAAATAATAAGGAGTTTAGGCAATTTGTTGAACAGGGAAGAATGGATTTTACAACTTGTAAATTCACTACCGATATTGATTTTTCTGATTTACCATTTAAAAAAGGTGATTACCTTTTTAATCTTTCTGAATTTAAAGGAAATATTAATATTTCTAAACTGTTTAAGAGCGAAACAAGTTTTGTATTTGCTAATGCCCTGTTTAAAGGCAAAATAAAAATTTCGCAATCACATTTTAAAGATATTAACTTTAATAATTCTACATTCGAGAATGAAGTTTGTTTAGAAGGAGATTTGTTTTTTAAAAAGTTAAGTGGTTATGGAGCTCATTTTAAAAATGTATTAACCTTTAGTAATTCGATTCTAGGTGGTGATATTAGTTTCTCTGGGACTGAACTTGATTGTGGAATGGATTGTTATTCAGTGAGATTTGATGGGTTTTTTCTAATTGAGAATTCTCAATTTAGGAATGATGTGGATGTAGACTTTACGGACTGCGTATTCAATAAGGACTTTACATGGCATAGTATTACAGTTGAGAAGGCAAAACTATTGTTTACAAATGCTATATTTTTAGGGAATAGTACAAGATTCTGGAATATAAATTTGAAGCATGTAAATAATTTTATGGAATTTTCAGGTGTTCGATTTTTAGGTAGTCATTTAAGTATTAATCATCTGGATGGTTCCGTGTTGTTGAATTACGTAAGTTTTACTGGGAATATTATTGTGAGTAGTTGCGATATTAATAAATGGAGTATTAGAAGTACAAATATTTCTACAATTCACTTTATGAATTGTAATTTCAATGAGGGAAAATCAAATCGAATTATTTTATATAGGGAAAATAAACCTGATAAGGGGGGTGATATTATTAAGCATTTTAAGGGCATGGAAGAGTTATATAGACAATTAAAAATATCATTCGTATCGAATAGTTCGATAGAGTTTGTTGGTAAAGCGTATTTTTCGGAAATGGAAATGAAAAGAAGAGTACTTAATCTTCAGAATAAATATAGTTGGGAATGGATTGTTCATCAAATTTATTATTATGTAGGGGGATATACTGTTGATTATTCCAAACCTTTGGGTATATTACTTTTTTTAGTTTTCATTGGTTGGCCTTTTATTAATATTTGGATTATAAATGATTTTTCACCAATACATGAAAATGCTTGGTCTCTATTTAAATTTTTAGAGAGTGTTAAAATAGAGTACTTATTGGGAGGTATTGATGCATTGCCCTTTTTGAAAATTGGCTCAAGTTTTAATAATGAAGTTCCAAAATACCTACTAAAGGTAGAAATATTAATCAATACAATCGTTCTAGCTTTCTTTATTTTGGGTGTGAGAAGAAGGTATAAATAACTTTAATCTTCAACATATCTGTCGTTATACCATACAGCAAGGTGTTTTTGAGTTTTAACAAAAGAAATCTCTTCATTTTGTCCAAATGAAAGTTAGAAAATAATCCTTAACATTCATCTAACGAAATTTTGACTTCAGCTTTCTATTTTTTAGCTACTTTGCAATTCTGTAAAAACCGCCAAAAATGAAAATTCTCCTTTACGTCCTACTATTATTTGCCTTTTTTTCTTGCAAAGAAGAACAGTCGTCTATCGTGCCACAAAAAAGTGTAGAACCCATCAAAAAATCAGATTTTCGTCTGAGTTTTGGTTCTTGCAACAAGCAGTATCAAGAAAATCCGTTTTATGAGAAAATCCTCCATCAAAAACCTGATGTTTGGATTTGGGGAGGCGATAATATCTATTCGGATACGGAGGATATGCAAGAAATGTGGAGCGATTATCAAGAGCTAATTTCCAATCCTTCTTACCAAAAACTTAAAAACAATGTCCCCGTTATGGCAACATGGGATGACCATGATTATGGACTCAATGACGGTGGTGCTGAATTCTCAAAAAGAGAAGAATCACAAGGTCTATTCCTTGATTTTTTGGGTGTGCCCAAAGACGATATCCGAAGAGAAAGAAAAGGCATTTTCTACCACCAGTATTTTAATCATCCTAAAGGGAAAATTCAAGTCATTGTTTTAGATACACGCTACCACAGAACTTCCTTAACCAAAGATTCCACAGGTAAAAAACGATATATTCCCAATGAATACGGCAAAGGAACGATCTTGGGAGAAATCCAATGGAATTGGTTAGAAGAAAGACTTTCGGATTCCTCTGTAGATTGGAATATCATTGTGGGGAGTATTCAGTTTTTAAGTACCCAACATGGTTATGAATCTTGGGGAAATCTCCCACATGAGCTCGATCAACTCAAAAAGCTCATAAAAAATGCCCAGCCGACAATTCTGTTATCTGGAGATCGCCACTTGTCTGAGTTTTCAGTTTTGGAAGACACCGTAGGAAATCACCCTTTACTAGATTTTACCTCAAGTGGACTCACCCATTCTTATTCAAATTTCAAAGGAGAAGATAATCCTTTAAGAAAAGGAAAAGTGGTTCATGAACCCTCTTTTGGAATCATCGACTTTTATTTTGATTCTGCAAAAATTTCTTGTCGAATTCAAGGGCGAAATAAAACAATAGAGCAGTTGGATTTGACTTATTAATATTCCAGAATTTTTTATTCAAAATACCCTTTTTTCGTATTCCAAAAGCTCTTGTTTTTTAGGCTTGTATTTTAATTTTTCTTTGATAGAATATTCTAATATAGGAAAACATATAAAACAAGAATTTTTTTTGTGAAATTATTGAAATGTTCTGTTTATTTTATCTTATGTTCTGTTTTTTATATAATTATTTTGTTTTTTATTCTATTGGTTTTGTTTGTGATACAGATTATGTATTGCTAGTGCTAGTTTTGTGAAGGCTTTTTGGTGAGTAATGAATTACCGAAGTCAAAAAGCTTTTTTTTCAAACTAAAACTCAAACAAAAATGAAAAAAACACTATTAATTATTGGTCTTTTTGTAATGTCTTTGATGGGGCAGGATACACAAGCCCAAGTTACAATTACACAAGAGAATTATCCTAGACCCCATTCTTGGATAGACAGTTTTGAAGTCTCTTTTTCGTCTTCCATTACTTTGCCAGAAATAGGGGCAAACAAAGTATGGAATTATGCAAATGTTTTGCGTGATGCAAAAGGAGAAAGAGCTCATGTAGATGAAACGAATAACACTCATTTTTCAGATGCTATAAATTCTTATCAGGCTGATAAGGTGTATGGTCTTGGAACAATTACTTATACGCTCCCTAGTAGGTCTTATGAAGCGATTGACCAACAAGGGTGGTATTTGACAGGAAGAACCTTTGAAGGAAAAACGGTTTCTCTTCAATCGATTACTGGTAATTCCAATGATAAGGTTCATTATCCTCCGAATGCTGTAAATGATTTAAATGGAAGAATCGATATACTAAAATTTCCTTTGAATTATCAAGACTCTTGGTCTGGGAGCGAGGTATATGATTTACATTTTAATGTAACAGTTAGTGCTTTTAATCTAAATAATGTTCCTGCGTTTACCCGTAAGCAAAAATTTGCAGAAAGAGAAGTTGTGGGTTACGGAAAGCTCACTTTACCAAAACCAGATCACTCTGCAACCGAAGAAATGGATGTATTGTTAGTAAAAATAAATATTTTAAGTACAGATAGTCATTTTCTAAATGGAAATCCAGCTCCAGCTGCCTTGTTGAATGCTTTTGGACTCTCACAAACGGATACGAATAAACAAGAGTATTACGCATTCTATAGACCTGGGTATCCCGCATCACCTTTGTTTTTCATTATAGAAAATGGAGCCGTTGAAAGAGTGATTTATCGATATCATGCTGCGGAAGATTTTATAGGCTTAGACGAATTAGATTTTTCAAATAGTTCTGTGTATCCAAATCCAGTTTCTGTAGGGGAAGAGGTGAGTATAACGGTAGAGAATTCTTCAGGAGAAGTTAAAGTTGATTTTTATGATATTCAAGGACGATATTTGTTTCAATCAACTTCTCCTGTGCTGAATAGTGATGAAATAAAGATTCAAATACCTTTAGGTATAAAGCCAGGAATACTCTTCTATAAAATTTCTGATAAATCTCAAGGATTGAGAGCAATGGGGAAATTAGAGGTTTTTTAATAGATTTAGCAACACAAAGAAAAAGAGTGAACCTTAAAATTCACTCTTTTTTTGTTTAATATTCTTGAGACAATAAAGCCCCAGGAGTAATGTTATATTTTTCTTTAAAGCATTTTACAAAGTAAGCAGTACTTCCAAAACCAGTATCCATCGCAATTTGAGAAACATTACCTACTTTTTGATGAATCAATTCATGGGCTTTTTCTAAGCGATAGTTTCTGATGAATCTATTGGCAGATAAATTGCTTAAAGCATTGAGTTTTCTGTTTAGATGTACCTTGCTCATTCCTATTTCTGAAGCTAAATACTCAACATTTAGCTCGGAGCTTGAGAGCTTTTTTTCGATAATATTTATCACTTTTTCCAAAAAGATATCATCAATAGGATTGGTTCCTACACGTTTGAGAGCCGATTGAGATGTATTTGAATAGTTTTTCCGCAATTGTTCCCTAGACTCAATAATATTTGCAACTCTTATTTTTAATTCTTTGGTATCAAAAGGTTTCACAAGGTAATCATCAACACCGATTTTAAGACCTTTAATTTTTTCTTCCTGCGTAGATTTTGCCGTGAGTAAAATAATAGGAATATGACTCGTTCTTTCATCATTTTTTAGAGCTTTACTCATGCCGTACCCATCTAGTTTTGGCATCATGATATCACTAATAATAATATCTGGCATTAATTTGAAAGCTATTTCTTGCCCTTGCAAACCATTCTGTGCTTCCACAATTTGATATTGCTCCTCAAGGTGTTCTTTAATATACGCTCTTACTTCCAAATGATCTTCAACAATAAGAACCAAGGTCTTGTTCTTATTTCCCTTTTGGATTAAGGAAGATGGAATTTTTGCCTCATATTTTTCCTCTATTGTATCTTTTTTTAGAGTAGATAATTGTTGATTGGACTGATGATCATCCATAGGGATGTTTGCAAAATGCTCTTTTCCCTTTCTTAGAATAATGGTAAATGAGGTACCTTTATTGAGTTCACTTTCTACTTGGATTTCTCCATAGTGAATATGAACGAGTTCTTTAACCAATGCTAAACCAATACCTGTGCCTTGATATTCCTTGGTCTCTTGATGGTCGATATGAAAAAATCGATTAAAAATATTCTCCAGTCTATCAGGTTCAATACCAACTCCATTGTCTCTTACTAAAATTTCAATATGTTTTTCTTTTTCAGAAACTAAAACTGAAATCTCGCCGTTTTCTTGAGTGAATTTTAAAGCATTGGATAATAAATTAAAAAAGATGATTTCTATTTTCTCAGAATCAAAATACATAAGAATTTCATCTGATTTGGAGATAAAGTTTAATTTGATGTTTTTCTTTTGAGCCCAAGAATCAAAGGAAAGTGCAATTCCCTTCAAAAGAGAAACAAAATTATGAGTGCTAATTTGCAGCTCCATTTTACCTGTTTCTAATTTGGATAAATCCAGAATTTTGTTGATGAGATGTAAGAGTCTTTCGGCATTTTTATATGCCATTTTTAGTTTTCCAGAATATTGTTTTTTTTCTTCGGAGTTAATTATATCCTTCAGTGGACCAAGAACAAGAGTGAGTGGAGTTCTGAATTCGTGAGATATATTAGTGAAAAATCTAGATTTCAATTTATCAAGTTCTTCAAGATGCTTTTTTTCATTTCTAATATTATTGATTTTTTGAAGAATATGATAAAAAAGAATACCCGAGAATAATACCGTACTGATCTGAAAGCTCGATTCTGTAATAGGATTGCTGGGGATTACATTCGTGACTTCAAGAATGTATAGGAGCCCACTAATTACTAAAATACCTGTTGCAACTAATAAGGATTTAGATGCTTTATTGCCTTTCTTCGTTAAAGTGATTACTGGGAGTATTGTTATAATAATCCAAGAGAAAATCACATAATTGGAATAATATCCAATCGTGAAAACATCAAGATCTCCAAAGTACCCAAAGAAATGAGGAAAGAGTGCTGTAAATATTGCATATAGATGATAAAAAGCGAAATATTTTGGGTAGAATTTTCTTAGGTCAATATATGCACTAAAAAATTGAGTGAGTGAGATAACAACTCCAGAAAGGCTTAGATGAATATACAAGTTAGAATCTGCTGCTCCTCTTACATTTAATACAGTTTCTATAAAATGCGTTATGCTTAGGAAATAACAGGCAAATGAAAAAACTAAAAGAGAAAACCAAAGGAATATTTTTTCTCTGAAAATATAAAACATAAATAAACTCAAAAGGCTAAACAGAATGAATGCACCTGAGTAGAAGAAATATCTCCGAAACTCCTTAAAGTTTGATTGCACTAAGGGGAGAATTGGTCGAGCTGAAAGAATGGTGAGCAAACCATTGGACTCTGCTAATTTGAAATTAGTCAGATATTTCATTTTAAGATAAAACGTTTTGGTTTTATCTGGATCAATACTAAATGGAATGTTATTGAAAGAGGAAGGGAAAGCTTTTTGTTGTGTCTGGATAGAAGCTCCAGAGATTTGCGTATTTATGAGTCTATTCCCTTCGAAAGTATATATCCATGCTGAGTCGATAAAGGTAAACATGGAGAAATAGTAATTCTTAGTTTCTTTTGTGTTATTTTTAATTTGAAACCTGGTCCATACCGTTCCTGATTTATTTATATGCGAGAAATCTCCTGGCTGATGTTTTTTAAACTCAACTTCGGGAGAAGTCGTTATCTCATGAATATTCCATTTTTTATGTTCTTCAACAACGATAGCTACACTATCTCTTAGACTAAATCCTTTTATACAATCTTCGTTTATTTCAAACAGAGTCATTTTTGATTGCCCATTTACAATCAAAATTGGGATCAATGAAAAAATTGTTATTAAACTAAATAGTGCTTTTCGAATGCTCAAAGTTAGAGTTGTTAATAATACCAAGTAAACTCAAAAACAAGTGATAAAAACGTTTTCTAGTTTTTTTATGTTCCTTCTTAGGAGAATTTATTCGGTAAATAATTTTTCTGTGCTTACTGTGTACAAAGAACGTTATTATTTTTTAAAGTTAAACTGAGGTTGATTTTTTTTAACATTAAAATTTTTCATCAATTTTTCTTTGTTTAGAGATCGAGTAGTGGCAACCTAGTTTTCTATTTCAGAAAAAAGCTATCGAAAGTGTTTTATATTTGATTTCAATCAAGTTAAAGCTGTTGATGCAAGTTTTTAGCAAGTTGTTGAAGGCTTGATCTAAAATCTTCAATTTCTTCGTAGTTATGGTCTGTTCCCCTAATGGTTTCGAACATTTTGAAAGGGATTTCACTTGCCTCTTTTTGTAGTTCTTGCCCTTTTGAACTGATGGAAATCAATACTTTTCTCTCATCTTTGGGAGAACGGGTCCTTTTTAATAATTTTTTCTCCTCCATTCTTTTCAAAAGGGGCGTTAAGGTGTTTGATTCTAAGAAAAGTAAGGAACCAATCTCATTAACTGATTTGTGTTGATGCTCCCACAAAACCATCATCACTAAATATTGAGGATAAGTAAGGTCTAATTTCTTCAAAAAAGGGGTGTAGATTTTTGTCATCATCCTAGACGCAGCATACAGAGGAAAACAGATTTGATTTTCCAGTAAGAGTTGAGTGAAATCCGTTTCTTTACTCATTATAAAATTTTTTGGAGGGTTTCTTCTATATTTTCGGGTTTTGTAATGGATGCAAATCTTTTAACAGGAACCCCATTTTTGTCTATTACAAACTTGGTGAAATTCCATTTAATTTTATTGACCAAAAAACCTTTCAATTCTTTCTTAAGATATTTGAAGATAGGATGAGCCTGATCGCCATTTACATCTATTTTCTCAAAAATAGGAAAGCTGACACCATAGTTGATAGAGCAAAATTCTTGAATATCTTCTGAGTTTCCAGGTTCTTGAGATCCAAATTGATTACAGGGAAATCCAAGTATCACAAAGTTTTGATCTTTGTATTTTTGGTATAGTGCTTCAAGTCCTTCGTATTGAGGGGTCAGTCCGCATTTACTTGCTGTATTAACTACCAAAATAGTTTTCCCTTTGTATTGTTCCATGGAAACAGTTTTTCCCGTAAGAAGTTTTGCTTCAAAATCATAAAATGTTGCTTTCATAAAAGTCGTTTTAGATTAAATCGTGTACGATGCAAATATATGTATTTATTTATAATACGGAAAAATAGAATAAATAATTTAGGTTGTAAGGATTGAAAGAAATCCACTACCAATGGTCTATAAAAATATAAAAAAGCATTATTATGAAACTATTAGAATGGATTCAGTCGTTTTTTTCTGGAGAATCAAAAGAGAGTACCCCCGAAGGATATTGTCCAAATTGTTGGGGAAGGCAAGAATATGGAGGAACGTTTATCAAAGCCATGGATCAAGAAAAAATTGACCTAAATAATTTATCGATAAAAAGAGGATGGATAACGGCTTATGCTGAGAAAAACCTTGAAGGAATAAAGTTATCTGATAAAAATGGTAAAAAATCATGCCCCAGTTGTACTAAATAAAAAAGCGAAAAAGCCATTATTATAATGGCTTTTATTACTAGAGATGTACTGGTTTTCTTAATTCCAAATTCATATAAAAAATGTTTGTTAAATATGAATCATGAAGAAGGAATAAATAAAATGTAATTATTTATGTGTTTTTAGGAAAATTGTTTAGTGAACTTGATGCGGATTTGTTTATAATGAGTCCATTATCAAGTATCATTGCTTGGTTCTATTCAGTGATGAGTTCTGTTTAGTGGAACGCAATAATTTTACTGTTTTTAATGAATCTGGGTTTCAGTATTTTATTTGAAGGTGTTTTTAAAACAACAAAAGATAATGTATTAAAAAATTCTATATTTCTCCCTTAATTCTTGTTATATATTAATGATTAAAAGCTTCTTGTAATAGGCTATTTAACATTGGGAATCTTTTTTATTTTTCAAGAATCTCGAATATTTTGTGAATTAATAGGGAATATTTTAGATATCCATGCAGTATTGCTACATTTGTTCTACCAAAAACAATAGATTTTAGGGTATGACAATTATAGAAAAAGCCTTAGATGCTTACCGTTTGATGACTACGGCAAGAGCCATGTCTGATATATATGAAGAAAATGCAAAACTAACTAGTAAATATGTTCATGCAACCTCGAGAGGACATGAAGCTATTCAACTGGCTTTGGGAATGCAACTCAAAGAGCAAGATTATGTTTCACCGTATTACCGAGATGATTCAATCTTGTTGGGAATTGGGATGCGTCCTTATGAAATTATGCTTCAATTGTTTGCAAAAAAGGAAGATCCGTTTTCTGGAGGAAGAACTTATTATTGTCATCCAAGTTTGAATAGGGCAGATTTACCTAAAATTCCACATCAATCTTCGGCAACTGGAATGCAAGCGATTCCTACGGCAGGTGTGGCTATGGGAATTCAATACTTGGAAGAACAAGGTATTTTGGATAAGAATAGAGCAGAAAGACCTGTTGTGGTTTGTTCTATAGGTGATGCAGCCATGACTGAAGGGGAAATTGCAGAAGCACTTCACATGGCATCTTTAAAGAATTTTCCTATGTTGTTTTTGGTTCAAGATAACGAATGGGATATCTCAGCAAGTGCAGATGAAATAAGATCGAACGATGCCGCTTTTTACGCCCAAGGATTCAAGAATATTGAAGTAAGGAGTATTGATGGAGCTAATTTTCAAGAATCTTTTGAAACTTTAGAAGAAGTACTTAATACAATAAGAACAGAGCGAAGACCTTTTATGGTTCATGCCAAAGTTCCTTTGCTTGGTCATCATACCTCTGGAGTAAGAAGAGAATGGTATAGAGATGATTTGGAAGAGCATAAGCTACGTGATCCACTACCAAAACTTAGAACTTTCCTCTTAGAAAATGGTATTTCTGAAGATGAGCTTCAGAATATTGAAAAAGAAAGCAGCACACTGGTTGAAACAGATTTTGGACAAGCTCAAGAAGCAGAAGATCCAAGTGCAGAAGACCTATATACCTTTGACTTTGCACCCAGTCCTATAACCGAAGAAAAAGGAGAAAGAGCAGGAGCTGGAAAAGAAAAAACCTTAATGGTTGATTGTGCCTTATTTGCGGTGCAAGAAATATTAGAACAACACCCAGAGGCATTGCTTTACGGACAAGACGTAGGAGGAAGACTTGGGGGAGTTTTTAGAGAAGCCGCTACTTTAGCCCAAAAATTTGGAGATGATCGTGTTTTTAACACACCAATTCAAGAGGCGTTTATTATTGGTTCTACAGTTGGAATGTCCGTAGCAGGAGCGAAACCCATTGTGGAAGTTCAATTTGCCGATTATATTTGGCCAGGTCTTAATCAGTTATTCACTGAATTGAGCCGTTCCTATTACCTTTCTAATGGAAAATGGAATGCTCAAGCACTTATAAGAGTTCCTATTGGAGCCTATGGAAGTGGAGGTCCTTACCATTCATCGAGTGTGGAGTCTATTCTAACGTCCATCAAAGGAATCAAAGTAGTATATCCATCCAATGGAGCAGATCTTAAAGGTTTGATGAAAGCGGCTTTTTATGATCCAAATCCTGTGGTGATGCTAGAGCACAAAGGTTTGTATTGGTCTAAAGTACCAGGAACCGAAGAAGCAACCAGTATAGAGCCAGATGAAGATTACGTAATTCCTTTAGGAAAAGCTAGAATTGCTCAAGAATCGACCGAGCAAGATTCAGTTTTAGTCATCAGTTACGGAATGGGAATCTATTGGGCGAAAACTGCCTCAAAAAACTTTAAGGGTCAAGTAGAAATTCTCGATTTAAGAACGCTTCAACCACTAGATGAAGCAATGATTCTCGAAAGAGTAGCAATTCATAATAAGGTGGTTATCGTTACAGAAGAACAAAAGTCTAATAATTTTGCCCAAAGTTTGGCAGGAAGAATACAAGAATTGACATTTCAACATTTGGATGCCCCAATTAAAGTGATAGGAGCTAAGGATATGCCAGCTATTCCACTTAATTCCACATTGGAGCAAGAAATGATACCTAGTGCAGATAAGGTAGCGGAAGTCATTGAAGAAATTCTGAGATTTTAATTGCAAATTCCGTAGTTAATCAATCTTTAAAAACTAAAAAATAGTCAATAGTTCATGATTCAACTATTGACTTTTTTAGTTTTTGAAGCCCTATCTTTGTTGATCATTTAACATAACTGCCAAAATGAAAAAAATGAATTTAAGGTTGATCTTATTTCTTGTCCTGTTGGGGATCAGTGTTTCAAGTTGTAGTATTTTAGAAACTGTACATGTTTTAGTTTTTGGAGGTACAAAGAATATTGATATAACAGAGGTATCTAAAGGGCGACGTAAAAAATTCTATTCTAAATTTTTGAAAGAAGAAACTACCCGCATTTTTTCTATAAAAAGTGAAGAAGCATTAGTTGAATTATCCAGAGCTGATTCAAGTAAAAATTTACTTTCAACATTTGTATTGGACAGAAAAAGTAATCAAGTATTTTCTTTAAACTGTATAGACGGTATAAAAGGCTTTATAGAAACCGCAAATACAGGAAATCCCGATACATTTTATCTAGTATCTCAGGAAGAACTGTTCAAGTTTCAAGAACTCTTCCAAACTAAAACAACGCTCTGTGAGGGAGGGAGTGGTGAAAGCTCAGGCGGTAGGTATCAGATTGTTATAGGAAGTGTTCCAACTTTTCGAAATATCCTACGAAAAAGATTTGAGGATTTATTAGAAATAAAAGATAGACACTCAATAACAATTTATGACTTTAGTGTCTGTCAATAATACATCGGTATAATTTCTAAAAACAGAGAATCAAATTTGGGTATCGTAGAGAAAACGCTATTTAGAAATAATCTAAATAACCCTATAATGCTTCTATTTTTTAATCCAAAAAAAGGTTAATTTCGGTAGAATCACTTATATTTGGCACTTTGACAGATGGGCTATTGTGCTCAAAAACTAAAGAAACTAATAACCAAGCGATTACTTATGTCAGCAGAAGTAACAACTACTACAAACATATGGGGTGGAGGTAACAAACCCATGAATGCCAGCTATGGAAAACTGATGATGTGGTTTTTCATCCTAACGGATGCATTGACTTTTTCAGGATTTCTTGTAGCCTACGGATTTGCCAGATTCAAATTTGGAGATATTTGGCCAGTTGCCGAAGATGTATTTACCCATTTCCCTGGTTTACACGGGAATCATCCTCTATTATTTGTTGCCCTTATGACATTTATTCTGATTATGTCATCAGTAACAATGGTTTTGGCTGTACATCACGGTCATAGAATGAGAAAAAAACAAGTCGTTCTTTGGATGGCATTGACAATTGTAGGAGGGGCAATCTTCCTTGGTTCTCAAGCTTGGGAATGGATGCACTTTATTATGGGAACAGACGCTGGAGCATTTCTCTTGGCTGATGGAACTGTAGCACACCTTTTTGAAGCAGGTCAAATTATTGAGGGTAGAAATATCCAACTATTTGCAGATGCAGGTGCAACGCTTACTTCAGATCATGCATTGGTAAACAATGTGTTGAAAGTAGGGGAGCAAGTCATTTATGTGGATCAAGCAAAAATAAACGCCCTTGTAGAAACAGGAGAAAAAATATATGGAGCCAATCTTCATCACAACGAATATGGGCATCCATTATTCGCTGATTTCTTCTTCTTTATAACAGGTTTCCATGGTTTCCACGTATTTACAGGAGTTTTGATTAACGTAATCATCTTTGTAAATGTTCTTAGAGACACTTATGAAAAAAGAGGACACTACGAAATGATCGAAAAAGTAGGACTTTACTGGCACTTTGTTGACCTTGTATGGGTATTTGTATTTACCTTCTTCTACCTTATCTGATCCAATCACACTAAAACGAAAAAGAAATTATCATGGGACAAACAGATTCTACTAAAAAAATATGGGTTGTATTCTTTATTCTTCTTATCGTAACTGCGGTTGAGGTAGGACTAGGAATGTACAATACAGCTAATCCAGGAGTGATTAACTGGACATTGTTAAAATGGACTTTTATCATCCTAACTATTTTTAAAGCATACTATATCGTTTCCGAGTTTATGCACTTAGGACACGAAACAAAATCTTTAAAGCTTTCATTATTATTGCCAATTTTCATTTTGGTACCTTATTTAATCTATATTGTATTAACTGAAGGAACCTATATTTATAACCAAATGCACGGAATTGCACAATAATGTTTAAAGACAAAAAAGCATTTATAAAAGGGGTAGTACTGATTTCAATATTGGTACTACCCTCCTTGTTTTACCTACTTTTGACAACAGGAAAACATAATTTTATCTATCTGCCCAATATTATTCAGTTGAGCGATAGTGAGTTTACAATTGACAAAACAGGAAAACAATATCCAGAACATCAAGAATTGGAGTTAAAGTTTGGAAATATTCAAGCTCGAAACCTTAAAAACGATTCAAATATTCTCCTCAATAATTTGCCTAAAAAGGTATATGCCCTTCACTTTGTAGATCTTCAGGAAATTAGTGATACAGAAGGTGCATTTTTTAGAATGTTTGATCACCAAATAGGAAAAAGACTGGTGCCATTTGAGGATCTCGAAGTACTCACAATTGTTAAAAAACCTTTGGGAAGTAACTTAAAGACTTATTTAGATTCAAAATTGAAGCTGAAACTAGAGAGTTGGCAGTTGATGGAAGTAAATTCTCAAGATTTTGATAAACTCTATGAACAAATGAATATACCACCTGTTCAAGAGAAAGAAATTCCTGTATTTAGACAAATTTATGTGATGGATAAATTACATAAACTAAGAACAGGTTGGGACAAACAAGATCGTGTTTTTTATACCTATGATGGCGGTAAAGAATATATCAATAAACTCCTTTTAGAAGATTTAAAACTACTACTTGCAGAGTATTTAAAATCTTTAAAATCTAGAAAAGCAAATGATGAAAAATAGTTGGATTCTATTCATTGTTTCGGTTTTGTTGTGTATTTCTTGTGAAAAGAAACAACAAAAACTGGCCTTTGTGGGAATGAAAATAGAGCCTACAATTTCTGATGATGGTCAAGCAATTTCTGATACCATTTTACATAAAGTATTGCCTTTTTCTTTCATTAACCAAGACGGTAAAACGATTACCGAAAAAGAAATGCAAGGCAAAATTACCATTGTAGACTTTTTCTTTACTACTTGTCCTACAATTTGTCGAGATATGACAGGAAATATGGTGGAACTCCAAAAAATGTTACAAGGAGAAGAGGGAATAATGATACTTTCTCATTCAGTAAATCCTACTTATGATAGCCCGAAAATCCTTAAGGAATATGCTGACAGTTATGGAGCAAATACCAAAAATTGGCATTTTCTTACGGGTGAACAAAAAGCGATTTACAAGCAAGGTTTTGATTCCTATTTTATCAATGCCAATAAAGATGAATTAGCTCCAGGAGGATTTTTACATTCTGAGTTTTTCGTTTTGGTAGATAAGAATGGACACCTCAGATCACGTCGAGACGAACATGGAAATATTAAAGCCATGTATGACGGAACAAAAGCAGAAGAAGTAAAAATGCTTTACCAAGATATCAAAAGACTGCAAAAAGAACAATAAAATGGATTATAAGAAACTCAAAAAAATTATCTGGATATTTTCGGCATTAGTTTTTGCATTAGTAGTAGCACTAAGGTATTTGCCAAAACCAGAGGTAGTACCAAGTTTTACTCATGTTCAACCCTTTCTTCACGCTTTAATAAACGGAACCTGTTTCCTTTTGTTGATTGGGGCACTATTTGCTGTTAAAGCAAAAAATATTGACCTTCATAGAAAGCTGATTACAATTGCCATGATTATGTCTTTGGTTTTTTTATTAAGTTATGTGCTTTATCACGCATTTGCACCAGAGACCAAGTATTTGGGTGAATATAAAGGACTTTATTTAGTAATTTTGGCAACGCATATTGTATTGGCAGCCTTGTCTTTACCTTTTATTCTTTTGGCTTTCGCCAAAGCTTTTACAGGAATGATTGAAGAACATAAGAAAATGGTAAAATGGGTCTTTCCAATTTGGCTATATGTAACCCTCACAGGGGTTTTGGTATATTTGTTTTTATCACCTTATTATGTCCATTAAACAAATTAAAATAATATTAGGAATCTTGGTTTTTATTAGCCTTTTCCTATTTCCTGAAACAGTATTTGCACAAGGTTGTTCTATGTGTAAAGCTACTGCAGAATCTAATATTCAAGGTGGAGGAACAGAAGCTTCTGGGCTGAATGCTGGAATCCTCTTTATCTTGATTTTTCCTTATATACTTTTTACCATCTTTTTTATCTATTGGAAAAAACATCGTCAAGAACTTAGAGACGAAGAAATAGATTTACAAAGGTAAACAGTAACAACAAAAAACGGCTAAAATAATATTTTAGTCGTTTTTTGTTGAAGTACACTCAGATCTTTTTTGAAAAAGAAAACCCAAATAAACAAACCATAAAGGATTGAAAAATTTGGGTTTTGCAAAAGGGAATTTTCTACGCTTCTTTTTGATCCTCTCTAAGTACTAATAGCGGAATAGAACTGTGCATGGCACGTTTTTCTGAATGACTAGTGGTGAATAATCTTTCCCAGAAACCATGAGGGCGTCTAATCATACAAAGCATATGTGCTCTTGTAAAATCAATATACTCCTGAATATCTTTGTCATATTCATCTAAAGGAATTTCGTCATATTTTATATCAAAATCCATGAACTCCTTGCGTATATATTCTTCTTCATTCTCTGTATATTCTGTTCCTTCTGTAAAATGAACCACATTGAGCTTTGCATCAAAAATAGCTGTAAGTTCTTTTATCATTCCATGTGCATGAGAAACCTTATCGAAATTAAAATCTGTAGAATAAGCCATTTTGCGAATATCTTCAGGATTCACATCATGAGGAATAGCCAATACGGGTGCTGTAGCATTTTTGATGATTGCTTGAGCATTAGATCCCATAAAAATTTCTTCAATTCCTGATGCTCCACGAGTACCCATAATCACTAGGTCAACTTGTAAACTTACAACAAGCTCGCAAACAGTGTGAACCACCTGTCCTAAAACACAATGAGTAGAAAGTTTTACTTCAGGATGATTTTCTGCCATAAACTTCTTTAATAAATCCATTCCTTGAAGACTATTTTCTTTCATTGCCTCCAAAAGGGTTGTGGTAATCACTGTGGACTGAGATGCTGGAATTTCATAACTGTTAAGGAAAACCAATTCAGAATCGGTCGCTTTAGCAAGGAAAATAGCAAAATCTCTGGCTTTTTCACTCGCCAATGAATAATCTGTTGGGAAAAGTATTCTGTTCATAACTATCGATTTATTTGTTATTACGTGTTAAAGTTATTTTTTTTACTTAATAAAACTTGTGATTTTTGTCAGTTTGAAAACAAATTTTTAGCATTTGAATTTGATAATAATGTGCTGATGAATTTACAATAAATTTTTACATTTTAATTTAAGGTATTGTTATACTATTATGAGTTTTGAGTACAAGTGATATGATCAATTACCTTTTGTTAATTCTAATTTTGTTCAATTCCTCTGTCAGTTCAGTCCCGATTATATCGGGATAAACTTTGTCCCGACCCATCGGGAAGTGATTTTTGATGGAATGCAATGGAATCAAAAATTTTATCACCATTGTCAGTTCAGCTTGTCCCGACCCATCGGGAAGTGATTTTTGATGGAATGAAATGGAATCAAAAATTTTATCGAGAACACCCACCATTTTGTCCTGATATTTCCCAAGAAAGCTTCTTTTTTAAAGATGTTTAATTGTTTAGAATTTATTAAATTCGTCTAATGGTTTTTCTTTTGTACCTATGAGTAAATAAACACCAAGAATGGTATTATTTGAACAGAGAAAAACCTTTTATTCATTCAAAAGAAACCCAATATGAAATATCAAAAACTGCCCTCAAATCTTTTTATAGATAATAGAAAGAGACTTGCTAGTAAAATGAAAAAAGGAGGAATTGCCTTTTTTAATAGTAATGATATTATGCCCACTTCTGCAGATGGACACATGGCATTTGTTCAGTCTCCAGATATCTTTCATCTTTCGGGAGTAGATCAAGAGGAATCTATTTTGGTAGTCTTTCCAGATTCTTTTTTGCCAGAGCATAGAGAAATTCTTTTCCTAAAAGAAACAAGTGAATTGATTGCCATTTGGGAAGGAGCAAAGTTAACAAAGAAGCAAGCACAAGAGCTTTCGGGAATTCAAACTATTTATTGGCTCTCAGATTTTGATCGTGTGTTAAAAGGTTTGATGCATGAAGCCGAGCGAGTTTATTTGAATACAAACGAGCATACCCGTGCCCATGTTGAAGTGGAAACAAGAGATGCACGTTTTGTCAAAAAAATGCAAAATAATTACCCGCTTCATGAGTATGAAAGACTCGCACCTATTATGCATGATATCCGTTCTGTAAAGCACCCAGTAGAATTAGAACTGATGCAAAAAGCTTGTGATATTACCGAAAAAGGTTTTAGAAGAATCCTAAATTTTGTAAAACCAGGAGTGAGCGAACATGAGATAGAAGCTGAATATATGCATGAATTCCTTTGGAATCGTTCACGAGGTTTTGCCTATACGCCTATTGTTGCTTCAGGTCAAAGCGCTTGTGTGCTACACTATATTGAGAATGATAAACCTTGTAATGATGGCGATGTTATTTTGATGGATGTGGGAGCCGAATATGCCAATTATGCAGCAGATATGACACGCTGTATTCCAGTAAGCGGACGTTTTACAAAAAGACAGAAAGAGGTATATAATGCTGTTTTAAGAGTGAAAAGAGCGGCTACAAAGTTATTGGTTCCAGGTGCTTATTTGCATGAATATCATAAAGAAGTAGGACACCTCATGGAAAAGGAATTAGTAAACTTGGGATTGATCTCTATGGACGATATCAAAAACCAAGATCCTTCTTGGCCAGCTTATAAAAAGTATTTTATGCACGGTACTTCACACTTTATTGGACTGGATGTTCATGATGTAGGTTCTTGGCATAAACCGATCCAAGAGAATATGGTATTTACAGTAGAGCCAGGGATTTATATTCCAGAGGAAAACTTAGGTATTCGTCTTGAAAATGATGTAGTTGTACAAGCCAATGGTGAACCTTATGACCTCATGAGAAATATTCCTATAGAAGCTGATGAAATTGAGGACTTGATGAACCCATAATCTTGGTTAAGATAATATTCTAATTTATTCAATCCCATGGAAACGAATTATTCCATGGGATTTTTAATATTCGCTTATACCGATTACTTGTTCATGATCACTTAGTTCATTTTATTCATAATTGAGTTTTTACAATGTATCGGCATAATATAGGTGAGTAAATTAAGATCTTTAAGTATTATTAATTCCATTTACAGAATAATTCACTATTTTGCTTTAAAATTTTTAAAATTAAATATCTTATGAAATCTCGTTTTGCATTTTGGGGACTGTTACTAGTCGTTCTATCAAGTTTTATAAATTCTTGTATCCCTTCTTCTGATAATCTTGATTGTGTAGTGGAAAGTTATACTCAATATTTAAGAAAAACACATCCGGAAAATGAGAACTTCGCAGGTGATTTTATTCCGATTATCAATAAGGATGAACCCATTAGAATCGATTCGGATAGTTTGTTTATATGTTTTAACCCAAAACTTTTTTGTGCCGAAGAAATTGTTTTTGAGATGCCATCTGTAATTCCCCAAGCTATGGCACTTTCTGAAGTCATACATTTTCTAAATATCAAAGATATCCAAGTCATATCAGACTCAGAATACAGAGGGAGAAAAGCAGGAGCGGATCTTTCGGATTTTTTTAATTTAAAATTGAATACTTATCAACCAAGTTTTAGGAGAATAGATTCTGTAGCGAATCATGAAGTGGAAAGAAATCAAACCTTGTTTGTGAAGGTCGATAAAGCTCCAAAGAATTTAAAAAAACACCAATTAAAATTTAGCTTTTTGTTTTCAAAAGGCGGTTTAGTATCAGCAAGTATACACCCGTTAATTTTGGAATAATTTACCTTATTTATGAAACATATATTTATTGTATTATTCGTATTCTTTGTTTCGTGCAGAAACGACACTGTGGTAATCACCGATAAAAAAAGAGATTTTAAAAAAGTTAAATTAGACTTTTTGAAGATAGATTTTTCCGTTCCTGCCTCTTATGAAAAAATGGACTTTGAGTCATATAGTACCTATTATTATGAATATTATGGCGATTCTTTGAAAGTATCATTCAACAAAGCTATGAGGTATTTGAAGTATAAAACGAAAGGGAACACTTTTTTTGTTGATACAAATGAACCCGCAAATACTTGGATTGTTATACGGGGTGAGTATGTTCACTTGAATAAAGAAATAGCAAAAATATATATTCAAAACATCAAGCAGTCTATTCAAAAAACTCATGGTGGTGAGGCGGAAATAGTGAGCCAATCTTTTTTGCAAAAAGGGAAAAAGAAGTTTATTAAAATATTGATAAAATATACAAATGAATATGCTACCTATTTCCGAACACACTATCTCATTAATTCCAAATATAATACCTATTCTATTGATATTACCAATCTGGAAAAAGAGGATTTTCAGGATATAGTTATACAAAATTAAGAGGAGGACATTTGGATGTCCGTATTTAACTTTTGATTCTCAATCAATCGCTATTTCCAAATAAGGTAATGATGAATATATTCTTGATGTTTGCTCTTTTCGAAAATCGTTTGAATTTCAGGTTTTGAAGGCTTTTTTTTGAATTTACTTAACTGATAAGCTTCTTTTTTGGAGATCAAAAGGTGTTTGGCAAGCTTTGGATATTTTGCGTTTTTGAGGTTAATCTTTGAGATAGAGTTCTTGTTAATAAGTATTCGGTTTTTTCTTGTTGTTAGACGATGTTTTGGGAAGTAATAGACCTGTTCTAGTTGTTTCGTTATAGCAAATCCTCCAATCTTATCTCTATATTTTATGGCAGTTTTTGCGGTTTTTTTCGGGATTCTAAAGAAAGCAGAGAATTCTTTTTCAGAAACCTTGTTTAAGTGAATTTTTGGGCATCTCAAAAAGGATGGATCTACAAGTTTTGACCATTTTTTTATATGAAATTCTTTTATTCCTTTTAAATCTCTTAAATCTTCAATGCATTGGAATTTTCCATATTTTTTTCTATTGGCTTGTATTTTTTCTACCCAATAAGGTTTAATTCCTTCCATTAGACTTCCGTTAAAATCCATACAAGCTGTGGTGTCATAAAGTTTGAATCTAGGAATTATTTCTTTTTCAATGCGTACAAAAGACTCTTGATATGTGTATTTTTTCAGACCAAAATTGATCATTGTTATAAAAAACAAAAGGAGCAACAAAACCGTTGCTCCTTTCTTTTCTTTAGGATTAAAATGGAAAAATTCTTTAAATTTTATCCACCACCATTTCATGATTTAAGTGTTTTTATGGCACTCATATATTTTGATAATTCTTTTTTAACAACAGGTGCTAAGAAAAATAACCCGATCATATTAGGAACGAGCATGGCAAAAATCATGGCATCAGAGAAGTCTAATACGGATTTTAAACTCGATGCAGCTCCAACAATTACGAATAAACAAAAGATGACTTTATACACATTCCCCACCATTTTACTTCTTCCAAAAAGGTAAGACCAAGCTTGGAATCCATAGTAAGACCAAGAAATCATTGATGAAAATGCAAATAGAACCACGGCAATGGCTAATACATAAGGAAACCAACTAATGGTTTCGGCAAAGGCACTTGAAGTAATTTTTACTCCAGCAGATACTTCGTTTCCGTATGCAAAAACAGATCCATCCATATTAGAAATTACAATAACCAAAGCAGTCATCGTACATACAATTACGGTATCTATGAATGGTTCTAGTAATGCTACAAGACCTTCTGATGCAGGATGCTTTGTTTTTACCGCAGAATGGGCAATAGAAGCCGAACCGATTCCTGCTTCGTTAGAAAATGCTGCTCTTTTGAATCCTTGAACAATAACGACTCCAATGGCTCCACCGGCAATAGGTTTCCACCCGAAGGCTCCGTCAATGATTTGTCCAAAAGCAGGAAGAATAAGATCATAATTAACAACTAATACAACAATTACTGCTAAGGCATACACTGCGACCATAAAAGGAACAATTTTATCGGTTACGCTGGCAATTTTTTTGATCCCTCCGATAATTACAATTCCTACTAAAATAGCCATAACTACTCCAAAAAGAGCTCCGTAACCATATAGAAAACTATTTTCTCCTCCTGTTACAGATAGTACCATTTCAAAGGCTTGGTTTACTTGCACCATATTTCCTCCTCCAAAAGAACCTCCGATACACATTACGGCAAAAACAGCCGCCAAAATTTTTCCAGCTGTTCCTTTAACTCCTTTTTTAAGATAGTACATAGGACCTCCGAAAACAGTTCCGTCTTTGTCTATTTCACGGTATTTAACTCCCAATGTACATTCTATAAATTTTGAAGACATTCCGATCAGTCCTGCAATAATCATCCAAAAAGTAGCACCAGGACCTCCAACAGAAAGAGCAACGGCTACACCTCCAATATTCCCAATTCCCACTGTAGCTGACAATGCGGCTGTTAAGGCTTGGAAATGGGAAACCTCTCCATGATTATCGCTTTCTACACGGATCGTATCTGGATTATCTTGAATAGTATTACTATCTATATCAGAGTCTTTTGCATCTGGGAAAACGTCTGAAGAAGCTACGTGATTATTTCCTTCTAAGCCGTCATATTTTCCTTGCACAATACGGATAGAAGTGAGGAAACCTCTAATATTGATAAACTTAAAGTAGAAAGTAAAAAATAAGGCTCCAATAATCAATACAATTAATACCCAAGGAATTTGAAGTGTATCCGAAAGAGGAATTTTATAAAAAATAGCTTTAACAAACCATCCTGTGGCGTCTCCAAATTTTTCGTCAATGAGTTTATCGACCCCTTTTTCTTCTTGGGCAAAACTCGAAAGTGTGCTTACTAGACTTAATAATAAGAGTAGTGATTTCTTCATAAGGTTATTTTTGGGTATCTAAAAGTTGTTTCTCAATTATTTTAAGGCTTTCTAAAAAGCTTGTAGGCTGATAATTCAATTGTTCTCTAGCTTTTGAAATATCAAAAAAAGTATATTGCGGTCTTTGGGCTTTTTGGTTTAAATCTTTGGTTTCTGTAGGAAGAATAAAAGATTTGTCCAGTTTCCAATGGTCTGCCACCATTTCTATAAGTTGAATGATGGAAAATGTTTCGGGTCCTGTTGTATGAAAAATCCCAAAAGCTTTTCTTTCTATTGATGAAACACAAGCTTTTGCCAAGTCTTCTGCCAAAGTTGGCGGTCTAAATTGGTCTGTGATTACCGTAATTTTTTGTTTGTTTTCTAAACTAGATTTTGCCCAAGTTACAAAATTCATTCGAGTATTATCATGAAGAATTCCATAGACAAAGCTGGTTCTAAGAATGGTGTAGGGGATTTTGGAGTTTTTGAGTAATTTTTCAGACTCCGCTTTACTCCATCCATATCTACTCAAAGGATTGATTGCATCGGTCTCTTTATAAGCTGTTTTTACAGTTCCATCAAATACAAAATCTGTTGAAATATGCACTAAATGAATATTTTTTTCTCCTATAGCATCAATTAAAAATTCAACGGCTTTTATATTGAGTAAATCACAGGCTTCGGGCTGATCTTCACAGGCGTCTACATGTGTGAAGGCGGCACAGTTGATAATGGCATCGGGTTCGAAATGAGTAATTAAGTCTGTTACTTTTTCTTTGTCTCCACTATCAAGTATCTGGTAATTTATGTCATAATCGGGATTCAGTCTTGAGCTTCCTCGGGCACAAAATAGAGTGGTATATTGGGGGTTATTGTGTAATAAATCTACAATTTTTTGCCCGAGCATACCATTTGCTCCAGTTACGAGTATTTTTTTCTTCATATTAGTTGAGTCCAAAAAGGGTATTGAGTTTTTTGATTTGTTCAGGATTTCCTAATACAAAAAGCTTGCATCCTTTTTCTAGTTGGGAGTCTGGTGAAGGGTTAATTTCTATTTCTCCCGTTTGGGTTTTAAACCCTACAATGGTGCATCCTGACATTTCTCGGATTCCTAGTTCTCTTACTGTTTTACCTTTTAAATTTTCAGGAATTTCGTTGTAAGAAACTTCTTCTAAAGTGATTCCTGAGGCTTTCCCTACGGTAATTTCATCTATAAACTCCACTACATCAGGTGCTACTACTAAGGTTGCCATGTGGCTTCCGCCCACTTTGTCTGGCATAATCACATTATTGGCTCCAGCCACATAAAGTTTAGAAACGGTATTGTCATTGGTTGCACGAGAAATAATTTTGATATCTTTTTTTAATTGTCTTGCAGTAAGTACGATAAAAAGATTGTTTGCATCATGAGGAAGTGCTGCAATTAAGGCTTCAGCTTCAGATATATTGGCTTTTTCTAAGATAGAATCTCGGGTAGCATCACCTTCAATAGCAAGAATTCCAAAATCGTTGATTTCTTCAATGATCGCTTCATTATTATCTATTACCACAAAGCTTTTGTTATGCCTTTTTAAGGTTTCGATGGCTTGTCTTCCGTTTCTTCCGTAGCCACACACAATGGTGTGCCCTTTTAGTTTAGATACTTCTTTCACGATCACACGTTCTTTCATTTTTTTATAAAATTCTGTTTTTATAGCAAATCGGGTAAAAACAGAAATCAAATAGGCATAAGTAAGTACACTCATCACAATAAGGATAGAGGTGAAAATCCTTCCTTCTGGACTGAGTGGCTTTACTTCTGTAAACCCTACGGTAGAAATGGTAATGACGGTCATATAAATAGAGTCTACCATAGAAAGATCCTCTATAAGAAGAAAACCTATAATTCCTATGATAATAACGCCAGCCAACCATCTGAGGGCAAAAATTAACTCACTACTACTAAAGAGTCTCTCTAAATAATATCTATATTTCAAAAGCGCTTTTTCTGTTTTTGATAAAACTATCTTTAATTCTCATTAAAAACATTAAAGTAAAATAAATAATAAGAGGCGATCCCAAAGTAATGAAGCTTAAATAAATAAAAAGCAGGCGAATGGTTCCCACTCGCATTCCCACTTTATGTGAAAATCTTGAGCAAACTCCAAATGCTTGTTTTTCAAATATGTCTTTAATTCTTCGAATCATTATTGCTTCAAAATTTTTATACCAATATGGCAATTTAAACATTTTCTTTCAATACAGTATTCCTTATATAGATGAATATTTGCTTGACTGTGAAAAGCTGAGCTATTTTCGAAGTAATTTTCCTTCATCCTTATTGTGAGTTTGTTTTTTTCGGGTTTTAACGTTTTTAGCTCTGAAACAATCTTGTCAAAAACCTCTTCTGGGCATTCTGTATAATACAGTTTGGAGGGAAGCACGGCGTTTATCCAAAGTGTGAAAACGCTTTGCTGTCCGAGGTGTTTTTGTTTTTCGGGACTTTCTTTTTCTAGGGTATAATGAGTGTTGTAGAATTCTGGAAGTTCTAAACCTTGTAGGCAGGAAGAGAATTTTTCAAAATGCGTGTCTAAAACGAAGCTGTCTAAGGAGTCTATTTTAGAAAACAATTGAGCCAAAAAAGCAAGTCGGATAAGCGGGAAGGCTTGGGGGCGAATCCCTTTGTGTATCCAGAAAATAGGAGGATAATCGGGGATTTTATAGAGTTTTTTGAGATAGAGAAATTCTTGATAGAGTTTTGAAGCATAATCAAAATGATGATGGGCATGTAGAAAACCTGCAATTCCCAAAAAAAGAGCTTCCAAGGAAAATGTTTTATGTCTAATTTTAAGAATTAAATAAATAGGAATACGCTCTGCAAATGTTTTCATATTTTCTCCATTGGCTTTGAGACCCAAAGCATAGCAAAAAGTTTCAAATATCAATTGAGATCGATCTTCTTGAGAATGAAATAGCCGTTTTGATTTTTCTTGAAAACGATCCCAAAGTAGGCGTTCTTGATAGAATTTTAACCAATTTTCATCGATGCTTGTTACAAAATCATGGCATGGGAGTTCTGTAGATTTATGATAGGCTAGCAGATGATAATTATCTAAGTATTTTTTAGGAACAAAACCTTTTAACTCTAGGGTAGGAGCATGGAAATTTGGAATTTCTATATCGTGGTTCCATACCAGATGAAGAATGACATTTCTGTAACGTTTATCTTCAGAATGCTGGTGCTTAACCCAGTCTGAACTATTGACATGAATTTCTATTTGTCCTACCCAAATAGTCTTGTCAATCTTTATTTTTGCCTCCAAGAAATCCGGTCCATCATGAAAGTTCTTTCTACCTTTATTGAGTATTGTAATACAGGTGTTCTCTGTGGTTTTTAATTCCCGATTAATAAACAATTGATATTCCCATATTGTATGTAAAAAATCTTCTTTCATTTTGAGTAATCTATTGAAAAAGAGTACTCAATTTAGCCTAAAATTAAAGATAACATACTTAGAAATCGATGAGTGGTTTTATTCTAAGTTTAAATTTGTATTCACAATGAAAAAACGAGTATAAGTCCTGAAATTCCAATAAATAAACATAAAGGGGAGAATAATCTTGAATCTGCCTGTGCAAATTCTGTATGCTTTATTTTCTTGAAAAATCCAACATATCTAAAGTCTCCAATGGCTCGAAGCATGAAAATGATGGGAATAAACCAAGCGTTAATTTTATAGAACCAAGGTGGTGTAAAATTGAAAATATCGAAAATATAAGCACCATAGTGAATACTAAAAAATAGCAAAACAAACCCTACAAGTAAAGTAGCAAAAAGAGGCGGATTCAAAGCTTTCTCTCCTTCTTTTTTTGTGGGTAAAGCTTTAGATAAACCCCATTTTCCGCCAAAGAGCCAATAAAAATGGATACTTCCTAATAAAAAGAAAATAAGAGCTAGAATAACCGAAAACATTGTGTAAATCATAAAATTCTCTAAAAGATTATAAATTCAAATATAATCATTTTAGAAAAATAGATTGTTTGTCTGGTTTTTCACCACTTATATACTTAACTGTTAGTAATGATTTTGAATGATTTATGCTTGCAATTAACATAGGTTTGACTCAGATTGTATTCTTGATGAAGAGATATTGAGTTCGAGTCCAGTTCTGGCTACAATATTGTGAATTGATTCCGCCCCGAGCGATAGCGACTCGATGAACACCAAAAAAAATAGACAAAAGTGAATAAATTGTATTTTTACCGAAGGTAATTCCAACTTTAACGTATTTAAGCATATGTTGTTGATTGTTGTGAATTGATTCCGAAATTGTATTTTTACCGAAGGTAATTCCAACACTTTTTTTCTAAATCATAAGACTTATTCCGTTGTGAATTGATTCCGAAATTGTATTTTTACCGAAGGTAATTCCAACACTTTTTTCTGATACGTTAATGCATTATTTGTTGTGAATTGATTCCGAAATTGTATTTTTACCGAAGGTAATTCCAACAAATCAACATGAACCTCTCCTTCTAGCTCTGTTGTGAATTGATTCCGAAATTGTATTTTTACCGAAGGTAATTCCAACTTTACAAATAAAAAGGTGTTCCTACCTCTCGTTGTGAATTGATTCCGAAATTGTATTTTTACCGAAGGTAATTCCAACGAATATTAAAGAAAACTTTAGTATTTATCCGTTGTGAATTGATTCCGAAATTGTATTTTTACCGAAGGTAATTCCAACAAACCAATCATAAGCTTCTTGTTTCGTTTTGTTGTGAATTGATTCCGAAATTGTATTTTTACCGAAGGTAATTCCAACGCTCGAGGTTGTAAATGGTCTTGTTAATAGGTTGTGAATTGATTCCGAAATTGTATTTTTACCGAAGGTAATTCCAACCATTATGATAGTGCTATGTATTATTTAGGCGTTGTGAATTGATTCCGAAATTGTATTTTTACCGAAGGTAATTCCAACAAGCGACTGAAGAACCCTCCTCGTTTGCTGGTTGTGAATTGATTCCGAAATTGTATTTTTACCGAAGGTAATTCCAACTTAAAAGCTCGTGTAGTTTGCTGTAAGTCTGTTGTGAATTGATTCCGAAATTGTATTTTTACCGAAGGTAATTCCAACTTATTCTTGTTAGAAAATTATAGTAAATAAGTTGTGAATTGATTCCGAAATTGTATTTTTACCGAAGGTAATTCCAACAATACTGGTAAATGGATTACTCGCTCCAAGTTGTGAATTGATTCCGAAATTGTATTTTTACCGAAGGTAATTCCAACCAGTTGTTTTAGTTGTTAGTTCTTTTGGTTGTTGTGAATTGATTCCGAAATTGTATTTTTACCGAAGGTAATTCCAACAAGAAGCTTCTATAATGAGAGCTATATCTCGTTGTGAATTGATTCCGAAATTGTATTTTTACCGAAGGTAATTCCAACAAAATATAAAATATATGTAATATAATTAGAGTTGTGAATTGATTCCGAAATTGTATTTTTACCGAAGGTAATTCCAACAAAATATAAAATA
>JAOAQX010000008.1 GCA_025210805.1 Flavobacteriales bacterium | reverse complement strand
CATGCAGGTTATGTATGAGTTTCAATACATCTCATGTTAAGGTCTAATTAGATCAAAATACAAAGCTGGTAAATATTATTAATGTTTCAATACATCTCATGTTAAGGTCTAATTTAAAGAAATGATGAATAATAAAATGGTTTCTGAGTTTCAATACATCTCATGTTAAGGTCTAATATAAAAAATGCTCAATTAGAAGAGTATGATCCTAATTGTTTCAATACATCTTATGTTAAGGTCTAATTTAACTTAAACCCTAACTTGCAAGTGAATGGCAAGAGTTTCAATACATCGTATGTTAAGGTCTAATATGAAGCTCGCATGGAAAATGAATATTCTATTTATAGTTTCAATACATCGTATGTTAAGGTCTAATTTATATAAAAAATATTGAGTTTAAAAGCGTTTTTGTGTTTCAATACATCGTATGTTAAGGTCTAATGACACTCGTTTCAACGTTTGTCTAAAATAAGTATACACCCTTTTTGTTCAAATTTCAAGCAAAACTTGTGTTTCACTCCAGTGATTTACCAAAAAATCCTAAATCATGGTGATTTAAGTAATGCTCTCATTTGGATATTTCCGGTTGGAATTTTAACGCTCGTTTCCATAAATTAAAATAGCCCACTACATTTTTAGTAGTGGGCTCCTGATTTTATCTATGCTATTCTAGTGGTCTCATTTGTTCTTCTAGACTTCTAGTCATTTCAACATCATTATCACCAGTATGAGCTGTTGTTTTTTTCTCAATCAATATTATTTCACAGACTTCTTTCGCAACAGGTTTATGAGCTATTCCCTTTTCTACAAGATAGACATCGCCTTCGTTTAATTCTATAGAACTATTTTCAAATTCTAAAACCAAACTTCCTCTATGAATTATGAAAAGTTCATCCTCGTTCTCATGTGTATGAAAAGGAATATCATCACCCTTCACTCTTGCTAACTTCACATAGCAATTTTCAACACTTGATATAATTCTTGGTGACCAAAACTCATTAATCTTTTTAAATGATTCATTGATATTTAATGCTTTCATACAAATTCCTCCTTTTTTACCTTTCAAATTCATTACTACCCTATATAAATATTATCACCAAGATATATTTTAAATGTATTTTTTTATAAGCATTTTGCTTTATTACAAAAACGTATTAATTTCAAAAGGTGCAAAACAACTATTTTATCCTACTTTTTTCGAATTACATCTATTTACTGCTACAAAATAGGTTTCATTCAGTAGCCTTTTATTATTCATTCTTAAATGATATAATTATAACCGAACATATATTCGACAGGAGGCGATTAACTTTGAAGCAAAAGGCAGCACTTTATATTCGAGTAAGTACCACTCACCAAATAGACAAAGATTCTCTTCCATTTCAGCGAGAAGAGTTAAAAAATTATTCTAAATATATTCTGGGTATCGATGATTATGTTATTTTTGAAGATGCCGGTTACTCTGGGAAAAATACACTTAGACCTGCTTTTCAAGACATGATGAAAAGAATTAGAGAAAAAGAATTTTCTCATCTGCTAGTTTGGAAAATAGATAGAATTTCACGTAATCTCAAAGACTTCTCCGAAATGTATGATGAGCTTAAAAAGTATAATATTACTTTTATTTCTAAAAACGAACAATTTGATACTTCATCGGCTATGGGTGAAGCAATGCTGAAGATAATACTAGTTTTTGCAGAACTCGAAAGACAATTAACTGCAGAGAGAGTTTCTTCTATTATGCTGTCTAGAGCTGAAAAAGGTCTTTGGAATGGAGCACCAGTTCCACTTGGATATGTATGGGACCCAGTTAAAAAGTTTCCAGTTCCTGATAAAGAACAATCTGAAACTGTTAGACTTATTTTCGATAAGTATGAAAATGATAGATCTACAGGTAAAGTCACAGTATTTTTAAATACCAATGGAGTAAGTACAAAACGTGGTGGAACATGGACAAGTAAAACTGTAGTAAACATCATTAGGAATCCTTTCTATAAAGGAACTTATCGATACAATTATAGAGAATCTGCTCGAGGCAAAAAGAAAGATCCTTCAGAGTGGATTTTGGTTGATAATAATCATGAACCTATAATATCAGTTGATCAGTGGGAAAGATGTAATAAAATAATGGATAAAAACGCTTCAAAGAATACTGCGATGTTTCGTTCAAATGGTCATATCCACATTTTCAGCGGACTTGTAGAATGTAATCAGTGTGGTAAATTATTTAGAGCTAGTCTTGATAGAGCTAGAAAAGATGGTTTTAGACCATCTATTTATAGATGCATAGGTGCTATCTCTGGACTTGGATGTAGTGTAAAAATGGTCGGAGAGGTTTCTTTTGCTCCTATCGTAGTTAATTATATTTCCAATTTACTTAAAGCACAAAAGACTATTACTAAAAATCATACTTTAAGTGATCTTGAAAAAATACTTCTTACTGGTAAACATCTAGCTAAAATTAAAAATATTAATAAATCTGATTTAGAAGCATTATATACGTCAATTGTAACTGATTCATCTGAACCAGAATACATGGCTCTGCCTAATAAGAAAAATAAAATGCGCACTCCAAAAGAAATTAAGCTCGCAAAGCTAGAAAGAGAAAAAAAGAAAAGTGAAACTGCTCTTGAAAGACTTATGAATTTATACCTATACTCTGATACTCCATTGACAGAAAAGGAACTCATAATTAAAAGAAAATCTTTAGAATCTGAAATAGAAAAAATAAATGATGAAATTAAAGTTTTATATAAAGATGCTGCAGACCATTACTCTGCAGATGACAAAATATTTTTCAAACAAGCTAGTTATTTTATGCTAAATAATAAACTGTTTAAACGAAATGCTATCAACTACAAATGGTTATGTCAAACTATTGATCCAATACTTTTAAAGGATTTTATTAACACTCTAATCAAGAAAGTTATAGTGGATAATGGTACCGTAGTTGGTATTCAGCTTCGGAATGGATTAACTCAGCATTTTATATACAAAAATGGCTAAAAACCGTTTCAATCGATTTTTAGCCCTATTTTCACCAAAGTTCGTGGAGGTCTCGGATGTAGATATATCAATGGTTTGCACAAATCTAGCTTACAAAAGATTGTGGACAACCAAAAGTCACAGTGAGATGTTTTTTTCTGCGCCCATTTTTCTCATAAAACTCATCGCTCATTTGTCTTAATTTATTCATATATGGTTGTTGCTCCATCCAGTCCTTGCTCACTTTTTTCACCGATACTATAGTTTTTTCTTTTCTTTCCATTTTTACTTCCTCCTCGATCTAGGTACATTTATAAAAGTACATCCTTTATATTATATCAAAATTGAGGGCGTTAAAAAAGAGCCGATGTTGGTGAATGTTTGAGGGCAAAAAAAATAACCTAGAGTTTAGATTGGATCTAAATTCTAGGTTATTTTGGTTGTGATTGGTGTGTGACATCGTATGTTAAGGTCTAATCAATAATGAGTACGAATATTTAAACACTAAATTCTTGTTTCAATACATCACATGTTAAGGTCTAATGACACTCGTTTCAACGTTTGTCTAAAATGAGTATATACCCTTTTCATTCAAATTTCAAGCAAAACTTGTGTTTCACTCCAGTGATTTACCAAAAAATCCTAAATCATGGTGATTTGAGCAATACTCTCATCTGGATATTTCTGGTTGGAAAATGAACGACAATTTTTCCCAGTTTAGAAATAAAAAAAGCTGAAGAACTTTAGATTGTTAGTTCTTCAGCCTAAGTGTTCTATTCGGTTTTCACTTCATCACTTTTGTAATCGTTTTCGGAATATTCGCCCTTTTTGAGTGCGCTTTTTCCCATAGAGTATATCCCTGAAGATAGTGCGCCTATAACAAGTCCCTGGCTAAGTCCTTGAATTGCTTCTACTTCTCCACCGCTGAAAACAACTGCATTTGCAGTGTTTAGAGCGCCTGCTACAACGAATACAATTAGTGGAAGTATACTCTTCTTCATGTTCGGTGCTTGCTCTTTCACTATATTAACGATTGTAATCGTTAATCCTGCTACGATAAATTCACTAAGCATTTTCATTCTCTCCTTTTTCTAGTATTCTTGATATTACTGTGAAGAATAACCATGTCGGAACATTTTCACCCATTTTTGTTTTCCAGGCATCAGGTGAATCTATTATTTCCATGTTGGCCAACTTTTCGAGTGATTGTTCTCCTAGTTCTTGCTGCCATTTTTCTATGCTTTCATTTTGATTCATCAATTCTTTTACTTTGATTTTGAAGGCTTCAAATTCATCTGGATGATATACAAAGTATTTGGGACAATTCTTCCAACCTACTACTTGTTTGTGAGTCCAGATATCTGTTATTGGATTTAAATCATATTTTTTACAAAGGTCTGCGCATCGAGTTGCTAGTGTTTCAAGTGTTTCTTTTGTCATATTGCCTTCCCAGTCTATATGGGTACACTCTATTCCGTAGGTGCAATTATTTGGATACTCTCCCAAAACTGCTAATGCTTCATCGGTGTAGGTTTTAGAACCTACATGATATGCCATTTCGTTTGGTGGGATTGCCAGGACGATATCTCCGTTTAGGTCTATAATCTCATGTGCTGATCCGTAGCAATTCTTACCGTGTTTTCTATTTTCAAAGTAGTTTCTATTGTCCATTGCTGAAGAGTTGGGATTGGCGACCCAGTGGATCACCAATGCTTTTATTTTCTCCAGCGGTCTTTGAGGTCTGCTGTATTTGTTGGGTGTTAGATGTTTTTCAATTAGTTTGTAGTTCATGAAGTTACCTCCTCTCTATTTGAAAAGACCTGCTTGAACTGCATAAAAAAAGAAGCCTACAAATGCTCCTACCATTAATCCTATGAACCATCTCATGGTTTTCACCAATGATTTGATTTGTTGACATAAGTTTTTTATCTCTGTCTTTGCTTCTGATCTGTATTGTTCTAGACTATCAAGTCTTTCACTGTGATTGTTTAGTCTTCTTTCATG